>JAHBXC010000003.1:300000-440964 GCA_019636675.1 Phycisphaeraceae bacterium | reverse complement strand
GTCGCGTTGCGAATGGGCCCAAAGGTGTCTCTTACAGCACCGATCAGGACTCGCGTTCGCCGGGGTCCCGGTTCTGGATCCCGTCGATGGACGAACTGCTCAAGGCGACTTACTACGACCCCAACCGCCATGGTGAGGACGAGGGCGGGTACTGGCTCTACGGCCATTCGAGCGATCAGACGCCGATCCCCGGCGATCCCGCGCTGGGCGGGGAGACCAACGGGGGCACGCCGAACCAGTGGCCCGACGGACAGCACCGGCCGCTGGATGTCGGGAGCTACCCGGATGTGCAGAGCCCATGGGGTCTTCTCGACACGGTCGGCGGTGGGCGTGAGTGGACGGAGACCTGGCGCGAGGGAGAGCTCGAGTTCCGGCACAATCTCCGTCTGCTAGTTCCGTCGCAGGCGTTCTTCGCGCTGAGTACCTCAGAACTCGGCCGCTACGGGTTCGCATCGCCCACCTCGGGCATGCAGACGCTGCGGCTTGCCGCCGCGATCCCGGGGCCGGGCACGGGTGCGGCTGGCGTCGGATTCCTGATCTTCTCATGGAGTGCTCGTCGCCGGCGTACGCGGCGAAGTTTTTGATAAGGAGTTTCTGATGAATCGGACGCACCTGCTCGCTGTTCTGACATCCGCTCTGACGCTCTGGACAGGCGTGGCGCGGGCGCAGTGCACAACGCCCGCGACGCCGTGCTACGACGGCACGACCTTTCTCGGCATCTGGGCGGACAACTGCAACACGCCGACGATCCTCATCGACGCCGGGGTCTTCGATGAGTCCCGCGCGTCTGTCCTGCTTTGCAGCGCGAACTCCCGCTGGACCATTCATGTGACCTACATCATCCCCCAGATCACAGACGCACCCTCGGTGCTGGTGTCGGGTGTGGGGGGCGTCCGTTCCATCGAGGAGATCACCCTCGGGACCGACAACTCGCAAATGTCGTTGCTGGGAGAGATCCGCTTCGGAGACAACATCGGCGATGTGCTGAAGGTCCGCTCTGGCGCTGGGATTGCGGGCCTGGGCCTGGACGGCGTGATCGAAGGCGATCTCGGGGATGTGGAGGCCTCGCAGTTGAATGTCAGCGTCGTTGAAGAAGAGGGCTACTCGCCATTCACGATCATTGGAAATATTCTGGGGCCGATAGTGCTCGACGGCACCCACCTCAAGGGCGGCGGGGCCGTCCGCGATGTGTGGGTGCGAGGCGATGTTCATGGCAGCATTACTGTCAGGAACGGCGGCATCACCCGCCTGATCGTGGACGGCGCCGTCGTGGCCTACGACGAGGAGGATGAGCCCGTGCCGGTGTCCATCAGGACTACCGGCGAGATCATCCGTCTCGAAGCCGGTGAGATCGTGGCGGACATTGTTGCCGGAGACACCGGGATCGGGGCATCCGGACTGCAGAATGTGTTCGCGCTCGTCTCGACAAACTCGGGCAACGGCACTGGTGATTTCGTCGGTTCTCTGGTCGCGAAGGGGCTCAGCACCGGCGGCCAAATCGACATCCGCGGGGATCTCGGGGCCGGACCGGACCGGGAAGGGGTCATCACGCTGGCCGACCCCATGGTGTTCTCTGGCGGGGTCAGGATCGGAGGGTCTTTCCGCGAGGATTCCGAGATCAACCTGCCGTCGAACGGCCTCACTGGAACGATCTTGTTCAACGCGGAAGATGATTCCGGCGTGTGGGAGAGCGGAGCCGTGATCACTGTCGGGAGCACGCCCCTGTCTCAGGCGACCTACACCACGCTTCCGAGCGCTGTTGGTGGCGGCGTTGCGGGTCTGACGGACTCGGGCTTCTTCGGGGCTGCCTGCAGCCCGGCGGCGAACTCGATCCGCAGCCTCTGGCCTCCGGCGTACCTCGGAGACTGCGACGACCCCCCGACATTCTCGGGCGGCATCGCGCATGCAGACCTTCGCTTCCGCACGGCGGTTGATGTGGACGGCGACAGCTTCACGGTGCTCCGCACGGGGCTTGGCGCCTCGTTCAACAACGCGACGGATGTGACTACTCAGTATGAGTGGAGCTATTTGACCGGCAACACCAGTGAGTCGGTTATTCGCTTCTCTCGTGTCGGTGGCGGCGACGCCTTTCTCACGGGGTACGAGTATCGCATCGTCCCCGTCAGCGGCGAGGTGCGTGTGAAGCACGCGACCGGCACGCCGGATGTGAACATGACTTACTACCAGTTCGGCGTGCAGTGGTCTTGTGATCTCGGGCTGCTGGAGCACTTCGATCTGAATCAGGACGAGGCGCTCTGCTCGCAGGACATCGCCGCGTGGCTGAACGACCCCGTCGACTTTGACGGCGACAGCGTCGCGGACACGACGGACCTGTGGGGTACCTCGTCAACGGCGTGAATGTCTGGCAGAACCGCTGACGCGCTGGCGAGACGATCCATACGGCGGCGGGCTGCTCACGGGTCGCCCGCCGCGTTCGCCTTGCTTGCACGGGACCGCCGACGCGCCGAGCGGCTCTCCGCCCGGCGCGGCCCTTCGGGGGCGGGCGATCGCGTTGTCCGGTGTTTGACCGGATTCTGCGCCTCGGCGTCGCCGCCCTGAACGCCTTTCGCGCGACGAAGCCGGCGTGATCCGATCCGGGGCGGGTCGAACGCCGAAGAATGACGCGATGCCGCGCCGGTTCGCCAATTGCGTCTTCGGGCCCTTCCAGCTCCGTGGGCTGCTGCGCGCCAAGCTGCTGCCGGGCGAGACGGTCGTGGGCTGGGGGGTGGTGGAGCGTGCTTCGAGCGGGGCGACCATGACGCTGCAGCTGGGGCTGAGCATGGCGCCGCTCGTGGGCCCGCTGCTGGTGGCGGCGATGATGAACCCCAGGCGGCGCTTCCTGGTGCTGACCGACTCGCGCCTGCTGGTGCTGGACGCGCAGGCCTCGGGCAACGAGGTGCTGCGTCTGGCGCTGGACAAGCCCTCGTCCATCCGCGTCGTCGCCGAGGCGCCGATCGGGGGCGTGACGGTCGTGAAGACCGACGAGCCCCGGCGCTTCCGAGTGGCTCTGGACGAGCACGACGACGCCCAGACCATCAGCGTCCCCAAGCAGCGCAGCGCGGCGGCGGAGCGCCTCGCCCTGGCGCTGGCGCTGCTGGCGACGGACGAAAACTCCGACGACGCCCGCCCCCGCCCCGGCCCGGGCCACGCGTGACGCGTTCGGGGGCGATACCCTTGCCCCCATGCCCCCCACGACGGCGCACGACGCGAAGCAGGGACTCCTCGTCATCGTCTCCGGGCCCTCCGGGGCCGGGAAGACCACGATCGCGCGCGCCGTCCACGACGCGTTCGCCGGCTCGCTGCTCTCGGTCTCGCTCACGACGCGCCCGCCCGGCCCGCGCGAGACCGACGGCGTGGACTACCACTTCGTCGACGAGGCCGAGTTCCTCGCGCGCGTCGATCGCGCCGAGTTCCTCGAGCACGCCGGCGTGTATGGCAAGCGCTACGGCACGCTGCGCGCGCCGGTGGCCGACGCGATGCGCGCGGGTCGCCTGGTCATCCTCGAGATCGATGTGCAGGGCGCCAAGCAGGTGAAGTCGCAGATCCCCGACGCCTTCGGGCTCTTCGTCCTGCCCCCCAGCGAGGACGCGCTGCTCGATCGCCTGCGCTCGCGCCAGCGCGACAGCGAAGAGGTGATCCAGAAACGCTTCGCGCGCGCTCGCGACGAGATGGCCGAGGCGCGCCGCTGCGCCGTGTACGACCTCTTCATTGTCAACGACGACCTCGACCGGGCGATCGGCGAGGCGATCGGGGGCGTGCGGGCCCGGGCGCGAGACTGAAGGCGTACTCACGCCCGAGAACCCTGCCGACGCCCCGGCGAACCACCGAAACCAGCCGCCTCCCGGGCGGTTCTCCGTTCGGGACAGGCCGGGCTCTGTCTACTATCCGGAGTCATGAGCGGCAACGCCGTGGTGCTCCTGTCGGGGGGACTCGACAGCGCCGTCGCGCTGGGGGTCGCGGTGCGCGAACAGAAGAAGAAGGCGTTCGCGCTGAGCGTCGACTACGGGCAGCGACACCGTCGTGAGCTCGACGCGGCGGGCGAGGTCGCCAGGGCGATCGGCGCGGCGTCGCACACGGTGGTGCGCCTCGACCTTCGCGCCGTGGGCGGTTCGGCGCTCACGGGCGACATCGCGGTGCCGAAGGACCGCGACGAGGCGCGCATGGGCGCCGACATCCCCGCGACCTATGTCCCGGCGCGCAACATGCTGTTCCTGGCGCTCGCGATGGGGTACGCCGAGACCGTGGACGCCGGGCATGTGTACATCGGCGTCAACGAGGTGGATTACAGCGGGTACCCCGACTGCCGCCCTGAGTTCATCGGCGCCTTCCAGCGTGCCGCGGCCCTGGGCACGCGCGCCGGCGTCGAGGGCAGGCCCATCAGCATCGAGACCCCTCTCGCCGGGCTCTCCAAGGGCGCGATCGTGAAGCGCGCCGCCGCGCTGGGCGTCGACCTGTCGCTCACGCACTCGTGCTACGACCCGGACGAGCAGGGCCTCGCCTGCGCGCGCTGCGACGCGTGCACGCTGCGACGCAAGGGCTTCGAGGACGCCGGCGTGCCCGACCCCACGAAGTACCGCTTCGATGTGCGCCGGGCGATCAAGGTGCGCGCGTCCGGCAAGCGCGTGTGGGACGGGGCCGACGCGTGAGCGTTCCACTGCGCGTGCGCGACGACAACGACGCGAACACGCTCCCCATCGCCGAGACCTTCGTCAGCGTGCAGGGCGAGGGGAAACTGACGGGCGTGCCCTCGTGGTTCGTGCGCCTCTCCGGGTGCAACCTGCGCTGCGCGTGGTGCGACACGCCCTACGCGAGCTGGTCGCCCGAGAAGACCGTTCGCGCGCTCGATGACCTGATCGGCGAAGCGGCGCGCATCGCGTCGGGCGGCGTGCGCCACGCCGTCGTCACCGGGGGAGAGCCCCTGCTCTTCCCACACGCCGTCGATCTGTGCGAGCGCCTCGGGCGCGAGGCCGGGATGCATGTGACCGTCGAGACCGCTGGGACCCTTGACCCGGCCCCCGGCGCGCCCTGCGACCTGCTCAGCGTCAGCCCCAAACTGTCGACCTCGGCCCCCGACCCGGTCGCCTTCCCCCGCGAGCACGCGATGCACGAGTCGCGGCGCGTGAACCTGCCGGCGCTGCGCTCGCTGCTGGGGCGCCAGCGCGCGTCCGGGCGCGACCTGCAGCTCAAGTTCGTCGTGACCGACCCGGGCGACCTCGTCGAGATCCAGGCCCTGCTCGACCGGCTGGAGGGCTGGGACGCGACCGATGTCCTGCTGATGCCCGAGGGTCGGACCCGGGAGGAGATCGCGGCCAGGCAGGGCTGGGTGGCGAAGGCGTGCGTCGACAGGGGCTGGCGCTATTGTCAACGGCTCCACATCGAGCTCTTCGGGAACCGCCGCGGAACCTGACCAGAGCCCGGGTCGAGCCGGTCGCCCACCCACTCGGAGCGTTGTTCGCATTGGTCTATCGGGTCTGCAAATCGTTCACCGTCGAGAGCGGGCACCTGCTCTCGAAGCACCCCGGCGCGTGCCGCTTCCCCCACGGGCACACGCGCGTGGTCGAGGTCGTCCTCTCGAGCGCGACGCTCGACGAGCGCGACATGGTCTGCGACTTCAAGGCGATCAAGCTGGCGGTGCAGGGGTTCATCGACCGCTTCGACCACGCGATGGCGATCAACAGCGCCGACCCGCGGGCGCCGGAGCTGCGCGCCCTCGCCGGTGAGCGCCTCGTCGCCTTCGACAACCAGGACCCGACCACCGAGGCGATGGCGAAGCTGATCTTCGACCACCTCTCGGGCATCCTCGCGCGACGCGAGGCGATGACCGACCCCAAGGACGGCGTGCGCTACGCCTTCCCCCCGGGCGTCCGGCTCGAACGCGTGCGCGTGGGCGAGACGCCCTCGAGCTGGGCCGAGTACGGCGTGTCCTGAACGACGCGCGAGGCGACCCGGGACAACCAAAAAAAGACGCGGCCCCGGCGAGAGGCCGGGGCCGCGAAAAGGATCGGATGAACCCGAGCGTGATCGCTCAGTTCGGCGTGTTGCCGAAGTTGCTGAGGACCGCGTTGATATCGGAGAAGTTGACCGTGCCGTCGCGGTTCACGTCGCCGATGAGACTCGACCCGCTCTGCCCGAACTGCGAGAGGACCAGGTTGAGGTCGCTGAAGTTGACCGTGCCGTCGCCGTTCTGGTCGGCGTAGGGGCGGGTGACGAAGGTGGACGGATCGGGGCTGATGGTGTTCTGCCCGCCCGTGCCGGTCGCG
Source organism: Phycisphaeraceae bacterium (assembly GCA_019636675.1). Taxonomy (NCBI): domain Bacteria; kingdom Pseudomonadati; phylum Planctomycetota; class Phycisphaerae; order Phycisphaerales; family Phycisphaeraceae; species Phycisphaeraceae bacterium. Next base: position 434,704 of record JAHBXC010000003.1, on the reverse strand, counting down.
ATGACCGACCAGTAGTAGCGCGTGCCGTGCTGCAGCGTGCCGGGGGGCACGGGCCACGCGTTGGTGGTGAGCCCGGGGGCGGTGATGATGGGATCGACCATGTCCGGGTTGGTCGCGATGATGACCTCGTAGGTCTGCACGAACTGGGCGGGCTGCCACTGGATGCCGAAGCCGCTGAGCGCGACGCCGACGGCGTTGTTCGCCGGGGCGACGGCGGAGAAGTCGGTCGGAGGGGGGTTGCCCACGGTGCTCGCGCGGAAGTTCGCGACGACGTTGCGCGTCTCGTTCATGGTGCGCACGTTGTCGGCGGCGGTCGTGGACGGGCAGGCCGTGGTGCCGATGCCCATCGTGAAGCCGTTCCAGGTCACGTCGGGAGACGAGAAGTAGTTGATGCGAGTGCCGGGGGCGTACGCCATGATGGTGCGCCACTGGGCGTTGGGCGTGCGATAGCCGAAGGACCAGCAGCGATAGCCGCTGCTGCCGTTGTCGCGGTCGTGCGCGCAGCCCATGTTGTGGCCGAGCTCGTGAGCGAAGGTCGACCAGCCGCAGGAGTAGGCCGTCACGCCGAAGCCGTTGCTCGAGTTCCCGCCCGGGAAGAGCAGGTACGCGATGCCGCAGGCGCCGTTGGCGACGCCGGACACCAGGTGCACCAGGTCGGCGCCGTACTGGTTGCGCAGGGTGTGGGCCTCGTCCATGATGCCGTCGCCGTTGTTGCGAAGGCGCGACAGGTCGGTGCCCATGGGCGTGCCGCTGCTGCCGGTGGCCTCGACATACTCGGTGCGCTGCGAGTGCACCAGGCGGACGCGCTGGTCGATGCCGCTGTTGATGTACGAGGTGTTGGTGTTGTTGATGAAGTTGGCGAGGGCCGCCTGCATCGCGGCCTCGGAGCCGGTCGAGAGCTGGGCGCGAGGCGTCCAGAGGATGAGGACATCGACCGTGACGGGCTCCGTGCCGCGGATGTCCACGAAGCTGGCGGCGTCGCTGGGCATATCGCGGTAGTGGTCGGCCGGGAGCAGGGGCTTGCCCGGCTCGAACGCCGACGCGGTGGGATCCCACCACAGGTTCTCGGCTTCGCTCTTGCCGCAGGGGTTCAAGCCCTCGACATCGACCTGGATGATCCGGAACACGCCCTCGCCGGCCGGGAGGATCTTGAAGTCACCGTACTTGGGGCTGCTGATGTCGCCGACGATCGCGTCGCCGACGCGCGCGATCGACATGATCGCGTGCTCGTCCTGCGCCACGGAGCCGACCCAGTTGAAGTCAGCCACGCCCTCGGCGAAGATCCGCTCGGCGCTGGCGGTCAGGATCAGGTCGTCGAACAGGTTCAGCGACAGAACCGCGTTCTTGTCGCCGTCGAGCAGCAGCGAGGGGTCCGTCATGCGCACGATGCGCTCGCGCTTGATGCTCCAGCCCTCGGGCAGAGGCATCGCGGCGTCGCGCGGCGCGCCCTCGAACAGCACGGGACGAGCGCCGTCGGCGCCGAGATCGGCAGCGCCCGGGGCGGCCATCGCCGCGCCGGTCACGCCAAGGGACATGCCCGCGGCGATCGCGAGCACGAGGGGGGAACGAGTCATGTGGTTTGCCTTCCGCATCTGCAAAGTCTCCGGCTGACGGTCCTGATCACAACCTGTCTCAGATCGATGCGCCCCGAGGCCCCCTCGCCCAATGCTGGACGGAAAACGTTCGGGACGCGGCGCGCGACCTCTCCACGATTCGCTACGCACCATACCTACCCCGGATTTCATGATCCCGCAACAAAAATCCGCCGGTTTTCGCCCAGAGAATGCCTTTTTTGGCCTTTCCCGGACCTCCCGATGCCGAGGGACGCTTCCAGGCGTCCCGGATTCCCCACACCCCCAGACCCCGTCTCGCGAGCCCAAGGGGCTCCAAAAGGCCCCGGGGGAGCTCCACCCGGACATCGACAGGGCCTGCCTCCGTCGGAGCACAAGCGAAAACGCCCGCCCCCGCAGCGAAGCCGGGGCAGGCGTGTGAAGGAAGGGAACCGAGGCCCACTCCGATACGAGCGACCCGACCCGCCGGTTCCGTCGCCCGGGCGGCGTTGCCCCGGGTGTGGGGGTCGGATGGGCGGGCGGATCAGTCCGCGTCCCCGCCGCGCGCCGAGGCCTCATCCAGCACGCCTTCGAGCTGCAGACGCTCGATCCGGTAGCGCAGCGCGCCGCGGTTGAGCCCGACCATCCGAGCCGCCTTGCTCACATTGCCCCGGGCGGCCTTGATCGCCTCGATCAGGAACCGTCGCTCGAGCTGATCGATGTCCAGGGGACCGGCGCTGAAGTCGTAGCGCAGCGCGTCGGGGTTTCTCACCACCCCGTTGTTCGAGATCCGGATGACGCTCTCCAGATTGAGCGGCGATTGCAGTTCGCGCATCGGCTCGACGGGGCGCAGCCCCAGATCGCTCGCGCTGACCTTGGGGCCCTCCGCCAGAACCGTCGCCCGCTTCACGGCGTTGAGCAGCTCGCGGACATTGCCGGGCCAGTCGTGGTGCGCGATCGCGCTGAGCGCGTGCTCGTCGAACGACAGCTCGCTGCGCCCGTACTGCGACGCCAGCCGGGCGAGCGTCCGCCGCGCAATCAGCACAGAGTCCTCGCCCCGATCGCGCAAAGCTGGCAGACGGATGGTCAGCGCGTTGAGCCGGTACAGCAGATCCTGCCGGAACACGCCTCGCGCCGTCAGCCCGCTCAGGTCCTGGTTGGTCGCCGCCACGATGCGCACGCGCACCGTGCGCTCGCGCTGGCCGCCCAGACGCCGGAATCGGCCCGTCTCAACCACCGTCAGTAGTTTGGCCTGCACCGCGATCGACATGTCCCCGATCTCGTCGAGGAAGATCGTTCCGCCCTCGGCCATCTCGAACAGCCCGGCACGGCTGTCGCGCGCGTCGGTGAACGCGCCGCGCTCGTGCCCGAACAGCTCCGACTCGATCAGGGACTGCGGCAGGGCGGCGCAGTTCACGTGCACGAAGGGTGGAGGGTCCTTCCCGCTCATCCCGGGCGCCGCCGCGTGGATATGGCGCGCCAGCACGCCCTTGCCCGTGCCCGTCTCCCCCAGAAGCAGGATCGTCGGCAGATCGAGCGACACCGGCGCTCCCGCCGGCCCAGGCGTCGGCAGGGGCAGCTCCGCGAAACGCTCGGCGAAACGCACGGCGCGCCGCCAGGGCTCGGACTGCCCCAGCGCCTCGTCCGAATCACCCCCTGCGCGCACCCGCTCGAGGCGCTGATACAGGCGCAGACGCGACAACGAACGCCGGATCTCCAGCGACCTGCCCAGCAGAAGCGTCAACTCCTCGATCCCGATCGGCTTCTGCAGATAGTCGTCGGCGCCGGCCTTCATCGCCTCGACCGCGTTGTCGACCGTGCCGAAGGCGGTCAACACGACGACCACCCCCTCGTACCCGTCGGCGCGCAACTGGCGCACAAGGTCCAGACTGGACTGCCCGTAGAGGTTCACGTCCGTGAGGACCGCGTCGAACTCACGGTCTTTCGTCTGGGCGAACGCCTCCGAAAGAGTGGTCGCTTCGGACACGACATGACCCGCGAGCTCAAGGCCCCGACGGATCGTGACGCGTAAGTTCCGCTCGTCTTCGATGACCAGAATGCTCGCCACGATTCACCCGTTCCCTTCGGCTTATCTCAGCCGTGTGGCCTCTTTCGGCCATGGGTTTCGGCTCGGACTGGGCGCGCGGTTCGGCTGGAATCCGCACAACACATCGTGAGCCGCGAGCAGAACGGGTCAAGAGCTCGATCCATCCGTTGTGCCCCGCCACGATCTGTCTCGCTATTGCAAGTCCTATGCCGTTGCCGTCGGGCTTCGTCGTAAAGTACGGGCGGAACACGAGATCTTTGATCTCGTCCGGGACGCCATCCCCTTCGTCGAGCACTTCGATCTCCCATGCGCGCGACGAAAATGAATCTTCTCTCACCCGACTCACCACGACCTCGACGCGCCCGCCCAGCGGCGACGCCTGGATCGCGTTCGTCAGAACCGCGACCAGCGCGTGCTCGAGACGCTGCGCGTCGAACTCGGCACGCAGCGACGCATCATCCACCCGCACCACGACTTCAACCTCGTGCATCGTCGCCAGCGGACGCACCGCCCCCACAACGCCCTCGATCCAGTGCCCCACAGCGTGCGTGTCCAGACGCAGCGTCAAGGGACTGGTCACATCGAGAAGCTCTCGCAGCCACAGGTTGAACCGGTCGACGGCATGAATGATCTCGGTCTGCATCTCACGCACCGCGCCCTCGTCGGCGCTGCGCATCCGCGTCAGTTCCGCCAGATTCCGGATGCCAGAGATCGGATTTCGGATGTTGTGCGCGAGCCGTCGCACCATCTCACCCACCGCCGCCAGTCGCTCGCGCTCGACCTCTCGCTCCTGCATCTGCCCGATCGCCTCGGCCATCGTGTTCACCTGCGCCGTCAGCCCGGCGATCTCGTCCACCCCGGAGACCGGCGCCCGGTGCGCCAGGTCGCCCGACGCGAACCGTTCGGTCGCTTCGCGCAGGCGCGCCACCGGCGTCGTCACCCACCGCCTCAGCAGCAGCAGCGCCAGCGCGCCGATCAAGACCGAACACAACAGCCCAACACGCAGCGCGAACACCTGGGCGCGGCGCATCTCCTCGCCGAACTCCAAGGCGCGCGACGCGTCGATCAGCACGCTCGACTCGATCACATGCACGAAATCGCGCACCCCGCCCAGCGCGTGCAGCGCCGCGACCCTCGCCTCCGCGTCGTGGGGTCGCGCCAGACTCTCGCGCGACGTCGACGACGCCGTCTCGATCAGCCGCAGCAGCTGACGAAGCGCCGAAACGCCGATCGTCGACTCGATCTCCTCCGAACCCCTCGCGAACTCGATCGTCCTGTCGAGCGACTCCAGCGCCGCCGCCGCACGCGGCTCGAAGGGCGCCACCGCCCCCTCCAGCCCCGCGTGCCCGACCGCTCGCTCGAGCATGGCGATGTGCTGCTCGAGCTTGGACAGGTCGTTCAGCGCGCAGGTCATCGCGCGGAACGGTCCTGTGATCTGCCTCTCGCGGATCCCGCTGAACACCATCGAGACGCCCAGCCCGCTCGTGATCGTCAGGGCGAACAGACCCAGGAGAATCGCAAACTTGACCAGCAACGACTCGCGAAAGCCCATGCGCATGCTCCGCTTCACTTGACCGTCTGGAAGCCCCACTGCGCGGAATTCTCGCGGAGCGGATCACGAGAGATGCCCACGCTCCCGTCCACGAAACCAACCTGCATCGTGCCGGAATGACGCCTGGCAGGGAACCAGCGCGAGCCATCACCATACAGGCCGGCGGGACTGATCGGAGGCGCGCCGAAGTGCGCGCTCTTGCCCGCGCGCTCCGCCGCACCGCCGTCGGAGTCCCAGACCAGCGGCACGCGCCCTGCGCTCACGATCGACGGCGCGAGCCGGACTTCGGCCACCGTCGAGAACCCACGGTTGCCCCCGAGCTCCGCGCGCACCAGGCGCGCGTTGAAGGCGTAGCTCACGCTCGCGCCGGGACCGACCGCCTTCGTGATGCACGTCGCCCCGGGGTCGAAGGTCGCCACGGCCTCGACCCGCGCGCAGCCGAACACATCGCTCATCGGGGCGCGCGCCGGGCCGTCTTCCGCGTGCCCCCAATACTCCATCACCCGGTACTCGGCCGCCATGAAGTCCGTCAGCAGGAACCCGCGATCGCCGGTCGCCTTGTGACGCGTCCCATGCTCCTGCGCGAACACCGTGAAATCGAACGCCGCCCGGCGCAGCGAGGTCTGACACAGGTGATCATGCGACTTCCGCACGATCGACGCCAGCGAGGGCATCAGGACCGCCAGCAAGAGCACCAGAATCGAAACCGTAAACGCCAGCTCGACGAGCGTGAAGCCGGCGCGGGCCCGCCGCGCTCGCCCACAGCCCGTGAAACCGCAACGCCCCGCCGTGATGAAGGCCGAGGTCGTCGGGGACCGCGGCATGGTTGTCTTCACGCAGGCGATACTCGCACACTCATCGGCCGTAGGCAAGCCCCTTCCCGGGCCCTTCGCGCCCGTCGGCCCCCTTCAGCCGCAGTTCACGCCGAAGTTCGAAAGCACGATGTTCAGGTCCGCAAAGTTCACCACGCCGTCGTTGTTCAGGTCCGCCCCCGTGAACCCGGGCGCACCCGACTGCCCGAAGGTCGACAGCACGTTGTTCAAGTCCGCGAAGTTCACCACCCCGTCGCCGTTCGTGTCCCCGGGGCACTCCACGCCGCGGATGTCCAGCCACGACAGCGTCGCGAGGACCGCCGAGCGTTCGGGCTGCGTGAGCGCTCGCGCGTCCACACGCCCACCGTGCCAGGCGAATGCGCCGGGCTGATCCTGCGGCCCCCCCCAGAAGTCGATCCGCACCGGAGGAAGCGGGGCCTCGCCCAGGATAACCCCTTGCGTCATCAGCCGATGCCCGATGCTCGAGGTGAACTCGAGTTGCCCGTCAGACTTCCGCGCGATGCTCACCCGAAACTGCGTACCCCTGAGCCAGGTCCCCGGAAGGATCGCGCCGAATCCGGGGGCCTGCCCGTTCACGACAGGGCGCACCAGGACGTCCTGCGAGGTCGGTCGCGCAATCAACTCGATGTAATTCAACTCGTCCGACACGATCCGGGCCAGCGGATACTCGTACCCGCCCGTGCTCACCGAGTCCCACAGGTACTCGAGCGCGTGCCCCGACAGCGTGACCGACCACTCGTCGCCCAGCGCAGGGAACGAGCCCACCGACGCGAACTCGCTCGCGTAGGTCTGCTCCGGCGGCACGCTCAGCCCCGTCAGCGGCCCATCGCTCGTCAGCGTGTCGACCGCGAGGTAGCACACGAACGGATCGCTCGGGCTGGACGAATGGACCTGATACTCCATCGTCGCCCACTCGCCCGGGAAGGGCGTATCGCGAAGCACGAACGGCGCCCACACATTCGCCGATTGCTGCAGGGGATACCTGAACCAGGGCCCGGCCGGGTACCCAGGCGTGTTCCGGCGGATCAGCACCTGCGCGCCCTCTGCGCCCTCAACCCTCAGCCAGAACCGCAGCACCACCGCGCCGAAGGCGTGCTGCGTGCCCTGCGCCACAGGGCGGAACCGCGCCAGGTTCGACGACCCGTTCGCGAGCGACCCGATCCGATACACCGGGCCGTCGGTCGGCGAATCGAGCGCCGCGGCGGACGCCGCGTCCAGCAGCGTCAGCTCATTCGCCGAATCCGCCGGCAAGGGCGGGCTCATCGACGCCGTCGCCTTGTTCTCGACGCCCGAGCTGAGCAGCAGCGGACGGATCTCCAGCGTCTCGGGGACCGGGATGCGCCGGATGCCCGCGCTGTTGACGCGCGAATCAACATAGATGTGATTCCCGTGCACCGCCGCCGACGGCATCGCCGCCGTCGCTGGGCACCAGGCCTCGGCCCAGCGCTCGCCGTCGGGCGAGAACTGCAGACGCTTCGCGCTGGCCGCGAGCGTGCTGTTGCCCGGTTCGAAATTCGAGACATACGGCCCCCCCAGCTCGGGAGTCGGCGTGCGGATCACGAAGTTCCGCGAGCCCGTCGCGTTCGTCAGCCCGAACCCGTACAGGTGACGCAGATCGGCTCGCGAATCCGCGTCGTCGTCCGCCTGCAGCATCACGATCTGGTCGCCGTTCTCGTCCGATCCCAGGATCGCCTTGTACGGGTCAGGCCCGGGAGCGCAGCCCACGAACTGCAGCCCGCGCGTCCCGAACGAGCCGTGGTAATCATCCTTGTAGTCCCACGCCTGCGCCGAGTGATACGACGACGCGTCCTCGAGCGTCGCGCTCACGATCCGCTGGTAGGTCAGCGAGTCGCCGATCCCGGCAAACACCCGGATGCCCCCGTTCCCGAACGGCATCACTCCCGCGGCGTGCACATGCGAATTCGGCCCGTCAGTGATGATCATCGGGCGCACCACCGGCTCCAGTTCCCAGGGAGCCCCGACCTGCGCACGCGTCGCGCGGAACACATACACCGCGCCGCCCAGAGGCGGCTCCTGCCCCGTGCCCGCCTGGTGCCGATAGTCAGCCCCCGCGAACCACGCTTCCGTCGGCGCCTCGCCCCTGACCAAGGGCCACCAGTTCTGCATCGACCACTCACGCACCCGGTCGTTGCCCAGCTGGTCCACCGGCTCCTCGTACACGACCTGCCAAGTCTCGCCGCGGTCGGCAGAGATCACCATCGCGATCGAACCGGGCAGCCACACACTCGACCCGTCCACCTCGGTCTCGTGCGAAACCTCGCACATCAGCACGAGAAGACCGTGACAGATCGTCCCGGCCTTGGGCGAGTACGCGCGCCCCTCCACGCCGCCGCGCATCAGGTCGATCAGACTCCCACCTCCGGGCCGGGTCATCACCGTGCGAACCCGACCGTCGCCGGTCGCTTCCGCCTCCAGCAGCGCGTCGTCCGCCACCCAGAACACATCCAGATAGCGCCGGTTCCCCTCGGACACCATCAGCAAGGGCGTCACGCCGTCATGATCGAGGCCGGAACCCAGCACCAGCGTGCGGTTGGAGGTCTGACGCACCGTCTCGGGGATCGGAGTCGGCGCGAGCAGTCGCGGCAGGCCGAACCGGGGCTCGTTCACACCCACGCTGTTGCCCTCGGGGTCCTTCGCCGCCGACGCACGCGAGAACGAAAATGTCAGCCCCCCTCGCGACCGGAACTCGCCATCAAACACGAAGGCGGCATCCCCCTGCGAAACCCCGCCCACGCTCCACGACGAGCACGCAGCGACCGCGCAGACAGCCAGGGGAAGGACCGAACGAATACCGCGTTGACGCATGGTGTACCCCAACAGTGATCGGGAACTGATTCCTCTGCAGTGTCCCTCGTCCGGGGGTGGTGTCAAGAAAAATCGCCCGGCAAGGGCGACATGGGTTCCGACAAAGAGGGGCAAGGTCCGGAGAGAACGCCCGGCAGGGGCTTCAGCCGCAGTTCACGCCGAAGTTCGAAAGCACGATGTTCAGGTCCGCAAAGTTCACCACGCCGTCGTTGTTCAGGTCCGATCCCGTGAACCCGGGCGCACCCGACTGCCCAAACGTCGACAGCACGTTGTTCAGGTCCGCGAAGTTCACCACCCCGTCGCCGTTCGTGTCCCCGGGGCACTGGGGGACGAAGCCGACGAACACCTGCGCGTTGTCGAGGTTGACCCACCCGATGTTCTCGCCCCACGCGTACCCGCGAAGGCGGCTCGCGCCCGTGTCGACCCGGGCCTGTTGGCCGAAGCCGGCGAGCGCGGCGCGCGTGTCGAAGTTGATCCACCCGACATTCTCGCCCCACGCCAGCCCGGTGAGATCCCCGGTGACCGGGTCGATGTTCACCCCGAAATCGGTCCCGTCGATGTTCGCGTACGACACCCCGTTCGTCGGCGTCCCGTCCCCGAAGTTGATGAACCCGATGTTCTCCCCCCACGCGAACCCGGACAGGAACCGGGCGCCGATCACCACGCCCTGCGCACCGGACGGAGAGCCCGCGTCGCGGAAGTTCAGGTAGCCGCAGTTCTCCGACCACGCGAACTTGTTGGTCTGGCTCACATTGCTGGGCGCGGCGATCGCCAGCGCCGGGGCAAGGGCGACGAGGGAAAGAGCGTGGGTCAGGGTCGGGGCGGTCTTCACGGCAGATCTCCTCACAGGCCAGTATGCGCTGGCCCGGTCATCTCTCCAAGCGGAATCCGGCGCCGAATCGCGCCGCCACCACCTAAGGCGCCGCCCACACGCCGAGTGGCCAGCGAAATCCCCCGGAAGCCACGCCCGTTCGCCCCGCGCGTGCCCGAACGGCGCCCGCACGATCGGGCCGCACCGATCGCCGACGCCGATGCGAGCGCGCACTGCCGCGTTGCAGGGGAATTCAGAGTGCCAACCCCGTCGCTTCGCGCGGGAGGAATCAGACCGACGCCCAGCCCACCCCTGCGGGCCGACTCAGGGACAGGTCGACCCGAACTCGCTCAGCACGATGTTCAGATCAGAGAAGTTCACCACGCCGTCGTCGTTCAGGTCGCCGGGGATCCCGGCGCCGCTCTGTCCGAAGGCGCTGAGCACAGCGTTGAGGTCGGCGAAGTTCACGACGTTGTCGCCGTTGGTGTCGCCCGGACACACGGTCGCGCCAGCGCCGAGCGTGCCGTCGGGATTGATGTTCTGCGCGAACACATCGCCCTGGTCGTTGCGCCCGTCTTCCCACACGGCGCGCACGACGCCCGAAGCGTCGGTCGTCGCCAGCAGGCGGCTCTTCGAGCCCGGCGCGTTCGACACCGTGCGCACGCCGCCGTTGTCCCACACGAACTGCCCCATCGCGTCGACCCGCGCCGCGACGATGTTGGCCAGGGCGAAGCCCTCCTCGGTCGTCACGAGCATGGTCGCGCCGCCCTCGGCGCTCACCGCTCGCGGCGCGGTCTTGTTGATCGCGTCGAAGGGCAGCACCTCGACGCCGAAGTCCGACAGCGTCCTCGCGCCGTTCTCGTCGAACTTCTGCACGCCGATCGCCCGGATCGACTGCGCGCCGTTGCGATCGTTGAAGAACAGCATCAGGTCCAGCGTGTCGTCCACGAACGCGATCGCCGGCTCGAACTGCAGTCGATCGGCGCGCGTCGACGCCGACACCCCGTTGGCCGCGAACTGCGCCGCGCCGCTCGCGTCCACGCGCTGCGCGAACACGCGCGAAGGCCCCTCGCGCGAATCGCTCCACGCGAACGCCGCCCCGCCGTCGGGCGCGAGCGCGATCTGGGGGTACTGCGCGATGGGGATCGCCGACGCGTTCGACACGATCACCGGGTTGCCCATGTTCCAGACCGGCCCACCGGTGGTCCCGTAGCGCTGCGTGTACACATGGCGGGGCGACGCGAAGGTGCGCGTGTCGCGCACATAGACCATGATGAACCCGCCGCCGGGGTGCGCGACCTTCGTGTGGAAGCCCGGGCCCTCGACGCCGTCGCCCGCGATCCGCACGCCGCCGACCGCGACCTGCTCCATCCCGCTCGCGTCCAGACGCTGGTAATAGATGCCGCGCGCGGTGTCCGAGCGCAGCCACGAGATGTGGTACTCGCCGGTGTCGGCATCCTGCACGACCCGCGGCGCCGCCTCGAAGTCCGTATTGATCGAGATCTGCTTCCCGTTGACACCCCACACCGCCGTCCCGTCCTGCAGCACGCGCTGCGCGATCACGTCGCGATCGTCCCCGTCGCGCGTGTCGGTGAACACCAGCACCGCCGCCCCGCTCGCGTCGGCGATGATGTCCCAGTCCACCAGCGAGGTCGACTGCGGCGCGCTCGAGACCAGCAGCCCGCCCTCCGCGAACGCCTTCTCGCCCGTGGGGCTCAACAGCTGCGCATACACCCGGAACGACCCCTCGGCGCTGTCGAACCACGCGACCCAGGTCGTCCCGTCGGCCATGGTGGCCGCCTTCTGCACCGTCTGGCTCCCCGGCTTGACCGCAACCCCGAGGTTGACAGAGGGGTCATCCGGGAACGCGGCCACCGCCGCCCCGCTCAGCCCCGCCAGCAGGGCGCACACCGGGAAAACACGCGCAACACGAGACGAACGAAGGACATACGACATGGGCGACCTCTCCAGCCAGCGGCGAACCACGACCGGAACGAATGGCCGCGGGAAGGGCATCATCGCACAAGTTGGGGCGGGGTGCAAGTTATTTTTTACGCCTAACAGATCATCCACGCTGGCGTCAGCATCCCCAGTTGAGGGCTATTTCCATTGCCCCGAACTGACGCTCGAAGGCCGCTCGCCACTCAGCGACCAAGGGTGACTTGATCAACTCCGCTTCATACTCCCACGACTGAAGCCAGCCAGAACCATCGATCCCGAACCGCCAGCGGCACCAGTCGTGAACCACCAGCTTGCCCTGCTGGTTCTCCGTCCACGCCAGACTGGCGCCGCGGAACACCGAAAGGTCGGTAAGCATGAGCGAGCCGCGGTGCGGCGACGCAGTCCGCTCGTGGTACTCCTGAAGACGCTGCGCGACCGCGTTCGGGCGGAGGAAGAAATAGAACCTTGGAGCACTGGCGATGTACTGCCAAGCCAACTGCATGCTCTTCACCGAGAATCGGATGTCCCCCTGATGATCAGATAACTCAAGCAGTTCATACGCATCGCACGCACCACTCCGCCATCGGTCAAGAGCCACAAGGAGATCCGCCTCGTGATCGGAGTCGTGCGCCGACCCCATCACACCAGCATCCTCGACCCCAAGCTCACGGAGCGCGGCGGACAATCGCTCCTGCCAGTCAGAGTCGAATCGCGATTGCGTGTAGAGCCAGAGTGTTCCCGTGCCGCTCATAATGTTCAGTTCGCCTTGAGGAATCGAACCATACCCATCGTCAGGCCCAGCGTCACGCCGCTCGAACCTCCCGAGAAGGTGTTAAAGTATGCAACAAGATGCTCGAATCCGTCATGCGCGAAGTTACTCATCAGAGCGTGGCTCGGGGCTGTACCGCCAGCATGAGCTTGTTCACGAACGCATGAACAGACTAGTCGCGGTCGTCCTTGCCATAAAAAGCGTGCACTGGCAGTCCCTCGACAGTTGATCCTAAACCCAGAGCGCAAGTGGCCCCGAGAGCACGGGTCATGGTGGGGTAGTTGAACCGCGTCGGCGGAATCCGCTGCCAGCCAACGGCGAACCACGCCAGAACGAATGGCTGCTGGAAGGGCATCGTCGCTCAAGTGGGGGCGGGTTGCAAGTTATGTTCTACGCTTTAGGAGTGGATCCAGAGTTTTCGTTTCATTTCACTCGCGTCGCTACGCCCAAGACACAACATCTACCAAATCGGGGTAGGACGCCCTGAAGATCTCGGTCATACGACGCGCGTCTGGATCTGAGAGCAGATCCGTCGCAGCGCACTCCAGAGACTCTGGCCACCCGCGGCCACGGAACCGAAGGGACGCCGACACCTTCATGTAGCGAGGTCGAGAATTGGGTGTAGGAAAGACTTCTAACGAATGGTCGCCAAGGGTAACCACTGGCTCGCACGGTCGCCAAGACCCAAAGCGTCCTGGCGACAACTCCATTCGGTTCCACATGCGCATCGCGGCTTCACAGGCGCCGAATAGAAACGAGATGTCACCCGACAAATCTAGGTCGTGCGGGAGACAGCTTGAGAGAGTCGTGGACTCAGGCACCTCAACAACGACCTGCGCGAAGCCACATCGCTCGCGAGCATCTTGCGAGGATGCTCGAAGCAAGCAAGAGCGGACCCCCGCCACCTGAGCAAGACGGTCGAGAAGATCTGAGTCAGCGAGACCATTCGCACTCCGAGCTGCACCACGTCGCGAATCAACTACGAAGCCGATGTATCCACCTGCACCCATGAGCTATTCCTGACTAGTAGTCGCCAGAAAACCATAGAAGATGACAAGAAAGCTGCCGCCAGCGTACTCGCGGCTGCCAGTCGCTTCGAAGATAAACTGGGACATTGCCTCCCCGAATGCAGTGAGCGGAAGAGTGACCTCTGTATGGTGAGGATCATATGTAAGAAGATCCTCATAATGGGCCATCACAAGCTGCATCTGATCATCGGCTCGGGGTGCGAATGCATACGCCTGTGACGCGGCAGCCACTACCCCCACGCCAACCGAGACTTTCTTGCCAGCAGCCGCCACCGCACCAAGGAACCGTCGCGCAGCGATGAATCGATCGGTGTTTCGCCACCCGATTCCCGCGAGCCACTGACGACGACTTCGCATCCCCACAACCTTGTCCTCACCTAGCACATTCTCTAGATCCTCACGCTGATCATAGTCAATGGCACCCGACATGCTTGTCTTGAGTTCGTAGCCCCACTTAATCTTGGAGTGATCCAGGCGCTCCCCGATTTGCGGGACATAACCATCGCGAACACCAAGCACATCAATCTGGATGGTGCCTGGGCGTGGCGGACCGAATCCAACGACGTGATTGGTATGTCGATCAACCAAGACGTCACCAACAAAGCGAGGGTCTCCTTGCAAATGCAGCCCAAGTCTACGGTGGACCTCTTTACCAAATGCGCCAGGATCATCTGGATTTGCTGCGATCCAGTTGTTCGCCTCCATATCTGCAACGATTATGTCATTAATAATCCTCACAAGATCGTCGGTGTCCGGGTCTGACTGAGGAATGGCGTACCCCCGACGCGTCCGACCGCTAGGATTGTACGCGATCTCCACACTCACATCGCGGGGGAGCCACACCGCAGGAAATTCAGGCATCTGTGCATCCGCCGGAGTATCGAGATCAAGGCAGATGAATTCTGGAGTGATGTACGAAACCCCATCGTGTACAATCGTGAGCGCCTGACCAGCAACCGCCACCTGAATAAGACCGGGGCGAGGATCGTGCACACGCAGCTGATACGTCTGCCAAGTACCAGCGAGCAGGAACTCTGGAAGAGACGCCTGGCCGTCCCGCTGCAGAGTTGACGGCCAAAGCACGTCGGTCGGCCAGAACTCCGAGTCACCCTTGGCTCTTCCGAGAATCTGTATCTCCGTCGCAGTCATTCGGACTGCGTCGAACGGAGTCGGCTGCTGAGGCGTGTTCAGTCCGGTGCCACCCTCCGTGAGTTCGACTCGAAGCACCTTGTCGCCTTGTGCGATGCTGGGCCGCACCGACTCGAGGTAGAGCGTGATGACTCCGCCTTGCATACCGAGATTCAGCGCCTGCAAGGGAATAATGCCTGAAGGAACAAAGTCGCCGCCGTCTTGCAGTGGCCGCGGATCACGGGGCTGACTTGCGTCCTTGATCCATAGTCGAAGCGAGCCCGCGGGACGTGCAAAATATTCTGTGCTAGAAATGTGCACAGCCAGTGGTGGCGACGCGTCGTACTCGAACCGCAGGGCGTTAAATGGGAGCCCCCCCAATTCGCTCAGTGACAGTCTCACGGGTGAGAATGCGCCACCAATGATCCGTTCGGAATCGGAGTACCCAGGCAGGAGCCCGATCCCATCCGCATAATCCGGAATCCCATCCGCGTCATAGTCCAGCGTGTTCGCCAGGATGACGTGCCCCGGTGCGCTCTCCTCGATCTCCTCGTCCAGCGCGTTGATCACGCCGTCGTTGTTGCTGTCGATCGCCAGGTCCAGCCCCACCACCACCAGCGTGCGCGCGATCGTCGTCGTCGAGCAGCGCGTGCGCCGGACCGTCACCTCCAGCGCCGTCGGCGCGTCCACGCGCAGCAGGCACGCCGATCCCGCCGGCGTCAGCGTCGCGGCGCCGGGCGTCGACGAGGTCGCCAGCCACTCGAAATCACCCACGCCCGACGCGTGCAGCACGAACTCCAGCGCCGTCCCGTTCGGCTGGATCTGCACGAACCCCTCTTCCGGCAGCCCGTTCAGCGTCAACGCCGCGTTGCTGACCACGATGTCCACCTCGCGCGTCGTCACACACGAGGTCGGCTCGTTGTCCACCCTCAGCCGCGCACGCACCGTCCCCGACAAGCACCCGCCGGCGTGCACGGTCACGCTGTTCGACGACGACGAGAGGATCGAGAGCCCGCCCGTCACCGTCCAGTCGACCGAGTGGTTCGCGCCCAGCCCGCTCACGCTGTAGGTCGCCGAAGCGCCCATCGGCAACGACGAAGGCCCGCTGATGTCGCCCGCGCACGACGACTGCACGACGAGCACGCGACGGCAGATTTCCGCGCCGTTCACGCGCATCGACGCGACGACGCGCATCGCGCCCACGCCCTGCGCGCGCACCGTCGCGCTCGACTGCGTCGTGCCCGTCACGATCCCCGGGCCCTCGACCGACCAGAACAGGATCGCGCCCGGCTCCACGTTCGCCGCCGTCACCGTCGCGCTGCCGCCCACGAGCACCGACCCGGGCCCGCTCAGCTCCACCTCGCACGGGCCCGAGACCGTGACCTCCTTCGTCGCCGAGCACTGCGCGTTGCCGTTGCGATACGAGGTCGCGACGATGTGCGCGACGCCCGGGCGCACGCCGCGGAAACTCGCCGAAGGCCCGGTCATGCCGGAGCCCGCGAACTGCACCACCGGGTTGATGGGCGGGTAGAAGCTCCAGAGCGTCAGCGTGCCGTTGGTCTGCCCGACGATCGAGAACACGCCCGTGCCCTGCCCGACCACGAGCAGATCGGGCCCGATGATCGAGAACTGGCACTCGTCGTCGTTGCCTGAACCGCCATCGCCGCCACCGCCATCTCCACCGCCTCCGCCATCGCCGCCCCCGCCGCCACCGCCCGAGCCGTCGTCGATGGTGCACCCCGGCGGCGGCGGAGGGCGAAGATCCTCCGGCACGAGCCAGAACACCAGCCGGTAGATGCAGCACGCCAGCTCCGCCGGGCTGATCGGCTCGGTCTGGGGCCCGAGGTCCGGCGGGTCGAGCGCGCTCAGCCGGATCCGGTCGTCGTTGGCGCTCACGCCCATGCACATCCGGATGATGTCCAGGATGTTCAGCAGCGCCACCGCGAGCTGCGGCGCCCGCGTCGGGTCGATCAGCTCCACCGGCGACAACGCGCCGGGCGTCGCGCCCAGCACGTGCAGCAGGTCGGTGGTCGTCACCTCTTCGTCGCCGTCGACATCCGGGTTGATCGGGTTCTTCGTGTCGGCCGCCTGCCCGAGCGAGAGCAGCGACTCGATCACATCGCGCTCGTCGATCACCAGATCGCCCGTTACATCCACGCGCAGCGACGCAGGATCGATCATCGCCGAGCCCACGGGTCGCAGCGTCGACAGGTCGTACGCCGTCAGCGTCGCCGCCAGCGGCATGCCCGTGCCCGGATCGACGATCGTCGCGCCGACGACGAGCTCCGGCGCGCCGTCGTCGTTGAGATCGCGCCCGAGCGTCAGCACCGACCCGAAGACCGCCGAGGGCAGCGCGGTGTTGTTGATCGCCCCATCGGCGTCCGACGACGCGCGCCCCTCGCCGAAGCCGGTCGTCGCGCTCAGGAACACGCGCACGCCGCCGCGCAACCCCGGCCCGGTCTCGACCAGCGGCGACGCGATCGCGAGATCCGGCACGCCGTCGTCGTCGAGGTCGCCCACGCTCTCGACGCTGTACCCGAAGGTCGCGTCGCCCTCGTCGCTCCAGAACCCGCCGATGAGCTCGCCCGCAACGCCCGAGTGCAGGGTGACCAGGCCGTACCACTCGCCGAGCGGGTCGACGCGCCGCTGCGCGACCGCGAAGTCGGGCACGCCGTCGGCGTCCAGATCGCCCACCGGCGCGACCGTCCTGCCGAAGTCGGAGAACGCCTCGCCGTCGACCGTGAAGATCACCCCGCCGCTCACGCCGCACAGCGCGTAGACGCGACCGGTGCGCACACCCCCGATCGTGGACGCGCGCGGCGCCCCGATGAGGATGTCGTCCACCCCGTCGGCGTTCAGATCCGCGATGAAACACGCCGACACGCCGAACGCGTCGTCCGCTTCGCGCGAGGTGAACGAGCGCAACAGCGCTCGCGTGGTCCCCGAGTACACGCGCACCTGCCCCACCACGGGCGCGTCGACCGAACGCACCGGGCGCAGCGCGAAATACTCCCCCACGCCGTCGGCGTCGAGGTCGCCCAGCAGCGGCGAACCGAACGCGACAGACGAGGACGCGGACAGACCGACCGCGCAGAGCGCGGCGAGCCACCGGGCGACGGACAGCACCGTCGCCCACGCAGAGCGGAGCGCAGCAAGCATGGAAAACCCCTCTGATGTTGGTCGCGCGTTCCCCCGGGCTTGACCCGCCCGTTCGATGCGCGGCCGTCGAACGAGGCGGAAGATATCGACCGCCCGGACGCCGTCAAGCGGTTTTTGGCGGCAATCTTGCTTTTTTCATTTTTGTTACACGAACAACTCTGTGTGTATCAAAAATGGTCCACAATCCGTTCATTGCTTGCCCTGTTTCACACGCGCAGACGCTACGCTTCGCCCTCGGAATTGCACCCGCGGGCGCACGCGCGGCCGCGTAGAGAAAAGGGCG
This sequence comes from Phycisphaeraceae bacterium, assembly GCA_019636675.1. Lineage (NCBI taxonomy): Bacteria > Pseudomonadati > Planctomycetota > Phycisphaerae > Phycisphaerales > Phycisphaeraceae > Phycisphaeraceae bacterium. The sequence goes on along the minus strand of JAHBXC010000003.1, from coordinate 416,777 downwards.
TCGAACATGGCGAACCGTTCGGTCTACAGCATCCTCAAAGGCGTGCCCAGGGAAGACTTCCCGCGCGTGGCGATCGAGCTCGCCGCCGAGCTGATGAAGGGGCCGCGTCCGGGTTCGGCGTGGGGCGATTGGGTCGAGATGCCCACGCCGGTCACCTTCCGAGCGAAGTGGAACGACGACACGCTCTGCATCACCAACAACGCAGCCCCCTGGGCGATCGAGCTGAGCAGGCGCTACTCGTGCCCGCTCATCGAGCTGCGCTGCCAAGAGAGCGAGCACTGGGATTTCGGGCTGTTCCACTCGGGCGAGTTTATCGCCGACTTCAGCACCGATGTCGCGTACTACGACGACCGCCCGTCCACGCCGCGACCCTGGCGCAAAGGCGGACCCGAGGACCTCGAACGGCTCTGGGGCGTGCCGCTCGAGCGACTCGAGCGCTACCTCGTCGATTGGCGAGGCACGGACCATCGCGTGCAGCGCGGGTGGAAGGCGTACGAGAGCGACCGATTCCCCTACTTCGACACCGATCAGCTGTACGACTTCATGGGCGCGCTCGGCGCCGTCGAGCCGTGGTGGACGCCCGATCCCATCGAGTTCGAGGCGCTGATGTGGCGAACCCAGACCGTGGAGCACCCGATCCACCGGCGGATCATCCGTCGCGCATCCGTGCTGGCGCGTGGCTCGTACCCGGATGTGCCCGCGCGATCGCTGCGCCAGCGGTACGAATCCTGGAAGCGCCGGCGCGAGACGCGCTGGCTGCTCAAGCACCACCCCGAGGCCTTCTTCTGGCGCCCGGGTGATCCGGAGGACTGAGGCGCCCGCCGCGGGTTCACCAGTGTGACATCGCGAGATTTTCCTTGCGTTCGGGCAGGCCTTTCCGCTACTCTCCGAACAACGGCGGGCAGCCGTCCAGGAGCAGGGACCGATGGCGATCTCCAAGGCGACGATTCTGTGCGCACGGCTCGCGGCCCTCGCGGGCGCAACCGCGGGCCTCACCCATCCTCGGACCGTGCACGCCGGCACGCAGCCGGTGCGCTGGGCCTCGCCGGTCAGCGGGCTCTGGAGCGACGACGCGGCCTGGGACAGCGGCGTGGCGCCGGGCGCGCCCGGCGCACTCACGCCGCCCGACGTCGTGATCGACGCATCGGGCGCCCCGTTCGTCGTCAGTCTGAACGACAGCAGGCGAGTCAACTCATTGATGATCGGTGGGCCTTCCGCGCAGCTCCAGGTCGTCAGCGGGGGCGTGCTCGAAGTCCTCGGCCAGGCGTCGTCGACGAGTCGCCTGGTGCTCAGCGTCGGCACGCTGCGCGGCGGCAACTGGACCTCGCTCTCTGACGGCATCAGGCTCATGGGGCTGTCGAATGTCCTTGATTCCGTAACGTTCTCGAACCCGGGCCCCACAGTCCTCACGAGCGGCTCGCCCGGAGCGCTCGTCGGAGCGTTCGTGACCGGTTCCGGCCTCGTCTCGGCCGGGCCCATCGTTCTCGACAACGCTCGGCTCGTCTACAACATCCTGGATGCAGCGATCGACTACGACATTACCTTGCAGCAGGGCGAGCTCTTCTTCCCGGCGGCCGACGGGCTCGCCACGATCACCGATGGCAGCACGGTCTCCGGCTCTGGCCAGATCCGCATCACGGGTGGAGGCAAGCTCGTCAACGATGGCACGATCAGCAACAGCGGCGCACTCAACATGACGCTGGGGACTGGGACGATCGTGAACAACGGGCTGGTCCGTTTCCGTGACACCGCGAGCTCTGTGACCAGCGGGGCCTTCGAGAACCGCGGCGAGCTGCGCCTCGAGAACGGCGCGTCCCTGACGATGAGCTCCCGACTCGACAACTTCGGCGACATCCTCCTCCTGGGCTCCTCGCTCAACCTCTCCGGCCGGCTCACCAATCAGGGCGTCATCTACGCGCAGAACAGCACCATCACCATGAGCGGCAACGATCGACTCGGCGACCTGGGATCAACTGTCTTCGTGAACTCGACGCTCGTGCTCAGCGATGGCGTCAATACACCGACGAACCCCACCCTCAACCTCGGGAGCCACACCCTCCGCCTCAGCAACGCCACCCTCCGCAACGCCACGCTCGTCGGCGAAGGGCAGCTCCGTCTTGAGGGAACGAGCAACGGCTCATACACCAACATCCTCGAGAACGTCACGCTCACGGGCGGAAACACCGAGATGACCGGAGGGAGCAGCACCTCGGTCTCGCTGTCGGGATCGTTCTCGACGACGGGGAGCGAGCTCCTCGTCCGCGGCGGGACCCTCGTCTTCCGATCAGACTTCACGCTCGAGAACTCGACCGTCCGCGTCGGCGCGTTCGGCGCCGGGGCAAACGGCCAGCTCGGGATCACGCAAAGCTCCTCGCTCACCATCGGGCCAACCGGACACATCATCGCAAACACCTCCGGTCGGACGCTCACCAGCATCGGCGGCATCGCCACTCGAACGCTGAACAACAACGGCACGATCACCGTCGAAACCGGCGCCGGACTCTCGTTCGTCGGGGCAATCAACCTCATCAATCGGGGCCTTATCCAGGTCGGCGCATCCGGCATCTTCACAACCCCCGGCGCATGGGACAATCAGGGCCTCATCACCGTCGCGACGCTGGGCGAGTTCCGCATGGCAGGCCAGTTCACGAGTGCGCACATCGGACAGATCGACGGCGCGATGGGCAGCGTCGCCGTCGCCGGGCTCTGGACGCTCGGGAACGACGGGTACAGACTCTCCGACCTCGGTTCATCGCTCGTCATGCGCAGCGGAGCGCTGCGCAACGGCACGCTCGACCTCGCGGGCCTGCCGATTCAGTTCGCGTCCCAGTCCAGCGCCGATTTCCAGAATGTCGTCTTCACGGGCGGAGACATCGATGTCGCCCCGACATTCCAGCTCCGGCTCATCGACGACATCTCCATGAGTGGGGGCACGATGCGCTTCGCGACCGCCGCCCCGACGGTCATCGGCGTCACGACGAGACTCCACGACGGCGACTACGAGCTCCGTGGAGGCGGGCTGGCCCGCACGCAGCCCGCCCCGATCACGCCCACACTGTTCATTCAGGCGGGCGCGACCCTCCGTGGATTCAGCGGGCTGGTCGCGCCGAGTGTGCCCAACATCGAGGTGCATGCGGGTGGAACGCTGCGCGCCGAGGGCGGCCAGCTCTCCACGAACCTCGTCACGGTCCAGCAGGGCGGCGCCGCGGGTGCGCTCGGGGCCGGAGCCAGCCTGGCAGTTTCCACGATGACCAACGCCGGGCTGGTGCGCGCCGAATCGGGCGGGGCGATCAACGCCAACGGGCTCACCAATACGGGCACGCTTCACGCTCTGTCCGGCGTGATCAACGCGACCTTCCTGACGAATAACGGTCAGGCCCAGATCGATCACGCCGGTTCGATGGTGGTGAACCACCTGACGAACAACGCCGACATCCACTCTGTCGGGGGCATGCTGACCGTTCAGAACTCCCTGAACAACTCTGGCTCGATCTCGGTGACCGCGGGCGGAACATTCCTCGCCACTCGCACCGGTTCGACGCTCTGGCAGAACACCGGGTCGATTCTCATCCAAGAATCGACGCTGCGCCTCGCCGGGAGCTGGGACCGCGCTTCGCTGACCTCCATCCAGATGGTGGACGCCGACCTTCGCATCGTAGGGTCGCTCAACTCGCTCGACGGGCCGGTCACCTTCGACGGGGCGCGCTCCATCACGATCAACGGCTCTATGAACATGCTCGACTCGCTCGCGGACTTCGGCGACAGGGATGTGACCGTTCTCAGCTCCGTGCTACGGGGCAACCTCGCCAACGCGCGCTTCCTCGCGCCCGTCGCCGGCAGCCAGATCTCGCTCGAACGCGTCTCGCTCAGCAACGCGAATCTGATCGCGGGCGCGTCCGGTCTTCGGTTCTCCACCAGCGGCCAGTTTCTCACCAGCGGCACGCTCGAGTTCGCCCCCGGCGCCAGCGGGCGCTTCGTCCCCGTCTCCGGCCAGATCTCGCTCGGGCACGACGCGGAGATCGTCGGGTCCGACATCGACTTCGAACTCCGAAATCGCTTCACCAACGACGGCACGATCCGCGCGATCGCGCCGGCTCCCGACGCGCAGAACTCGGGCGCCCACCACGAACGCGTCGTGATCCGCGGCGCGGCGAACGGTGAGACCACCAGGGCATTCCTGAACAACGGCTCGGTCATCGCCGACGGGGGTCGGTTCGTGCTCGGGCCTGACAACTCTCACCCTGAAGGTGTGACCTTCCTCAATATGACCGGCTCAGTTCTGCTCGGCGGAGAGTGGATCGCCCGCAATGGCGGCTGGCTCGACTTCGGCGACCGCCCCGTGCTGTTCAATCTGGCCACGATGCGCCTCGAGGGTCAGAACTCTCGCTTCGACGCGATGCGCACCGTCGCCGACAACCTCTCGGTCTTCGAGGTCGTCGACCACGACTTCGACTCGACGGGAGCGCACTTCTCGAACCGCGCCCAGGCGATCGTCCGGCTCGACCGATCCGCCGTCACGCTCGCCAGCCTCGAGAACGCCGGAACCATCGCGCTCACCGATTCCGCGAACCTCCGCGCGTCGTCCCTCACGCTTTTCAGTGAATCCGTCCTCGCCCTCTCGCTCACCGGGGCCGACGACGCCTCGACGCTCACCATCACCTCCAACGCCGCCCTCGACGGCGTCCTCGAGGTCGCACTCTCCGGCGGCTACGACCCGGGCTGGGGCGACTCCTGGCGCATCCTCTCCGCCGGCGTCGTCTCGGGCGATTTCAGCGCCCTTCTCCTCCCCGAACTCGCCGACGATTCCCTCACCTGGTGGTCGTCGCGCACCGAGACCGACTATCTCCTCGGCGTCCGCCACATCGCCGATCTCGACAACGACGGAACCGTCGGCTTCTCCGACCTCAACACGCTCCTCGCCGACTTCGGCGTCGCAGGATCGGGCCTCGCCGGGGATATCAACGCCGACGGCGTCGTCGACTTCGCCGACCTGAACACGCTCCTGGGCGCCTACGGGCTCAGCGCAGCGCGCGCCGTCCCGACTCCCGGCGCCGCGATTGTGTTCCTCAGCGCCGGCGCCGTTCTCGGGCTTCGCCGGCGCGAGCGCGCCTGAACCGAACGAGTGCGCGCGAATGCGCCACACCCGCACGAGCCGGGCGCAGCGTGTCCGCCGAGAGGGCGGTTGTGATCACTGGCACGACTGACCGAACACGGTCAGGATCTGGTTCAGATCCGCGAAGTCGACCACGCCGTCGCCGTTCGCGTCGCCCGGGAGTCCGACACCGGTCTGACCGAACTGGCTGAGCATCGTGTTCAGGTCCGCGAAGTCGATCTGATCATCGCCGTTCGTGTCGCCCGGGCAGGGGTGCGGCAGCTGCGCGAGAAAGAGCGCGCCGCCCCCTCCCACGAAAGCACAGGTGAACGCGACCTCGCCGCGATCGTTGATGCTCATCGGGTGGCCGCTGTCGGGAGAGTTGCCCGTCAGGCACGCGACGCTCTGTACGGTGCGCATCACGCCGTTGACCTCGAACATATCGCCCGACGCAACGACCTTGCGCAGACGCCCGTGCCGACCCGCGAAGATGCCCGTCGCTGGCGTGCCGTTCACGGCATAGTTCAGCGACCCATAGATCAGCCCCTCACCCCGGTTGTTGATGGTGTACCCGCCCACGCTGATGCTCGTGAGCAGCGTGCCCGGCGCCATGTCGGGCGCCTGCGCGTTCAGCAGCGCGAGCAGCCGCGGCGACTGGCCTGCCGGCGCGATCCAGAACCCAGCCGGCTGGGGGACCCCGCTCAGGGACGAATAGAACAGCACATCGCCGCCCCGATTGATCATCGAACCGAAGCCCGTGATGAACTGCACGCCCATGGGCAGCCCCGGCGCCTGATCGCCCAGCCGAGCGACGAGTTCGAGCGCGCCCGCGCTGCCGCGCCAGAGCGCCGCGCTGCTGATGCCGCCCATCGACGTGAAGACCCCGCCCGAGATCGCGAACTCGGCGCTGTCGTTCATCATGGGCGGGCCGCTGTTCTGGCCCGCGAGCGAGGTGATCGTCCATCCCGGCGCGAAGCCGGGCGCCGGGTCGCCCGCGCTGATCACCGGCTGCAGCGCGCCGCCCGACGGCCTGAGAAACAGCGCGAAGTTGGGCGCGCCGCTCAGATTCGAGAAGAACGACACATCTCCCGCGCTGTTGATCGAGGGAGGCGTCAGGAACGAGAACGCAGCCCCCCCGGGCGTCGGAGACGGCTCGCCCTGGCGCGCCACGAGCGTGTACAACTGCGTCGTCGCATCGCCGGTGAAAATCGCTCGGTTGCCGGGCGCGCTCACGCCGGTCAGCGGCGCCAGGAACGCGATGCGCCCAGAGTCGTTCAGTGCATGCTCGAGGGGCAACCCGCCCAGACCGACCTCGCCGAACACAGCGCCGGGAACCCCATGGGCCGCGTCGCCCTCGCGCACCGCGATCCGCAGCAGGCCGCCCGAGTGATACATGATCGTGTTGTCGTCGCTGAAAGGAGGGTCGAGGCGCGCCGGGAACATGACGCCGCCCGCGCGGTTCTGCGTGTGCACGCCGGGGATCGCGAAGATCGTCCGTCCCGCAGCGCCCGGGACGCTCAGCCCCTGGATGCCGAACAGACTCGGCCCGCCTCCGAGTTGCGCCTGCCACACGCTGCGGTTGTCGAGCCCGGGATTGCCGGTGCCCGAGAGCGCCGAGAAGAACGCCACCCGCCCCGGGGCCTGACACGCCGGGTTCTGCGGCGCCCCGAAGTTGCCCGTCACGAATGGCGCGTTCTGACCCGACGCGATCAGCAGCGTGGTGACGACCTGGCCAAGCGACGCCGACGACAGCGACAGACCGGCGAAGAGCACGAGTGTTCGGCGAGCAGGCATGGATTGCACTCCCTCTCTCTCGCACTCCACGCCGCGGCACGACCGAGATCGGGACTGCGTGGGACCCAGTGTACAGCACCGAGCAAAAAAGCCGCCTCGAAACTCCCGGAGATTACAACTCTTTCATACCGCTCGGCCGGACGCCGGCGTGCGTCGGCGCCACGCCGCGCTCCGCAGCCGCCGGTATGACAACAGGATGCGCCCCGCCGCGCCGCCTCCTAGCAGGACTGACCGAAGTTGCTCAGCACGCTGTTGAGGTCCGCGAAGTTCACCACGCCGTCGTCGTTCACATCGCCAGCGAGACCGGCGCCGGCCTGCCCGAACTGGCTCAGCACGGTGTTGAGGTCGGTGAAGTTCACCACACCGTCGCCGTTCGTGTCGCCGGGGAACCCGAAGCATCCCGCGGCGAAATAGGAACCGGGTGTGCCGTGCTCGCCCGTGGTCGCGGCGTACGAGCCGTACACGTCGCCGGGCGCCGAGAGCCCCCACAGCAGCGCGTCGTTCAGGCCGAGGTTCTCCGGCGCGGTCTGGCCCGAGTTGTTCTGCGTGCGGATCGAGCCGGGGAAGGACTGATCGCCGTAGGTCAGGCGATCGACAAGATTCCCCATAGCGTCGTAAAGGTTGATCTCGTCGTTGCGCCCGAGGTTGTTGCCGGCAGTGGCTCCGAGCAGGCCGATGACCTTGACCTCGGACCCGAGCCCCCACGCCGCCGCGAAGGCGGACGCATCGCTCTCGGTCACCACGACCGATTCGCCCGGCTGCACGACGCCGAACGCGCTGAGGTCGAACGCGCCCGAGACGCGGTGATCGTCGTCGAAGCTCCAGCCGGTGAAGTCCACCGGCTTGCTCGACATGTTCGTGAACTCGATGAACTCGCCGCTGCCGCCCGAGTACATCCACTCGGTGAGGCGCACGCCCGTGTCGCCGAAGGTGTACTGCACGGAGTCCGGTCCACGCTCGGCGAGCGCGGGCCGGAACGAGAGCGACCCAAACGCGTTGGACGCGGTCGCCGCGACATAGAACTGGATGATCTGCCCGCCCGAGGCATTCACCGGCAGCAGCGCGCCGTAGACGCCGTCGCCCGCGCCGCCATCGCCGGACGCGCCGTCGTCGAGCATCAGCGCGCGGCTGTAGCCAGTCGTGTTCGAGGGCCGGTAGAAGAGCTCCACCTTCGCGACGGGGCTCCCCGCCGGGGACACGCTCGCCGTGATCCACACCGGCTCGGAAGGGTCGGGCGAGGACGAGGACGCCTGCACCGAAGCGATCGACGGCCCGCTTGCGAGCAATTCGGCGCTGCCGTTGAGGAACGACGCGCGCTGGGTGACGAACTGCTGCAGGCCGATGATGTTGCCGCCTGCCAGGCCCCCAAGGGGCATCGTCACGGTCGAGGTGAAGTTGTTCTGAAAAAGCGCGTACGAGTAGAGTTTCTTCGTATCCGCCTGCACCGCGGCGTCGATGAGGGCCCGGTGCTGCTGGAAGATCGGGCCGAAGTAGTCCCATGTCAGATTCTGCCTGACCGTGCGGTAGTGCGCCATGTAGCGCTGGCGGAGCTCCGGCGCCGCCAGCACGCGGCTGAGGACCGGCTTGTTGCTCGCGGTGAAGTTCCGCGTGAGCGACCAGGTCGCCTGCGTGAAGGTCTCGTTCGCGTCGCGCTGCAGCAGGTGCATCCGCCCGTCGAGCGGGTCGAGGTAGGTCATGAAGTCCGCGCCCTTGTTGATGTAACTGTCGTCGTCGGTGAGGATGTTCTCGAGCGCGACCGACCAGATCGAAGGGTCAATGGCGAACACCGTATCGATGTCCATCCACGCACCGATCGGCCAGTTCGTCACCGCGTTGCACACCGCGATGAGCGCGGCGAACGGGTCGGCGAGCCCGCCATCGTTCGAGATCTGGTACCCGGTGTACCCCGACGCGTTCGGCCCGTTGTAGGTCAGCCCGGGGCCGTTGGGGTTGTTGGCGCACACGATCCGCAGCCCGTCCGCGTTCGCGAAGTAGTCGCGCAGCATCCGCTTGTTCGGCTGCTGCACGTTGATGTACACGCCCCAGTTCTCGCCGTTGAGCGAGACGACCACGTGGTTCGCCCTCGGGTTCGGGATGAACTGCGCGACAAAGTTGTTGTACACCACCTCGCGGCAGAAGGTCGGGTCGCGGAACCCGTTGTTCAGGTTGAGGTTGTCGTAGCCCATCACCTCCTGGCCGGAGTGCACGAAGTCCGTCAGGATCTTGAGCGAGAACTTCTGCGAACCGGCGGGCAGCGCCGTGTACGAAGTGTTGCCGCGGATGCGAACCCCGACATCCGGATACATCACGCCGTCGACCTCGAGGTCCGCGAGGATGGGCGTCTCCGACGCGTAGTTCTGGCGCAGCAGCGTCAGCCAGTTGGCGTCGTGGAAGGAGAGGTTGAACGAGCGCAGCACGCCAGTGTCGTAGAGGTCCTGCGAGAGCGCCGGGCACGCGACGAGGAGCGCGCCCACGAACGAAAGGAGGCGGGTGCGCGGACGGGCAGTGTTCATACCGGGTTCTCCGAAACGGATAGGGAACGATCGGGCTGGCGCATGCAGGACAGGGGCGCGCGGAGGGCGCGGCGCCCGTCTAACGCCCGGAGTATGAAGATGTTGCCAAGATTGTCCGTTTCTCGAACTTTTTTCTACGCGAGCCCGGCCCCACGGCGCGCGACTCTGGGCAATCTGAGGGCCGCCGGCTCTCAGAGCATCCTCGTCGAGGCATCCGTGCGTCAGCGCCCCAGCCGCGACTTTCCGTTATTCCTTCCCGGCGGCGCCGGGCATGTGCTCGACTTCGCCGTAGCCATCTTCGTACGGCAGCACCGGCTCCCCGTTCATGTTCGTCGTGACCACCCTCATCTGGTCCACGAGGAACAGGGGCTTGGCCGCCTCGCGCGACAGTTCCTCCAGGCGCTGCTGGAGCCGACGGACGATCTCGGGGTGCTTGCCGGCGAGGTTGTTCGATTCCGACGGGTCTGCCGCGAGGTCGAAGAGTTCGACACTCGACGGCAGGACAGTGCGCCAGACGAGTTTCCAGTCGCCCTGGCGGATCGCGGCGCGGAACGGCTCGATGTTGTAGATGATCTCGGTGCGCGGGGACGCTGCGCCACGGGAGAGCGTGTCCCAGACATCGAAACCGTCGAGCGGCTTGCACTTGCTGGTCGAGGCCCCGGCGAGCGCCGCGATCGTGGGGTACACATCGACCACATGCATGAGGCCGTCGACCGCCTGCGCCCGGATCCGACCCGGCCAGTTGGCGAAGGCGCTCACGCGCGTGCCGCCTTCGTAGTTCGACCCCTTGCCGTCACGGAACGGTCGGTTGTCGCACGGGATGGTGATCTTCGAGACATCGGCCATGACGCCGGCGAACATGGGGTTGAATGTCCCGCCGTTGTCGCTGTGGAAGAGGATCAGGGTGTTGTCGCGCATGCCCCGCTTCTTCAGCGCCGCCACGACGCGACCGACCTCGTCGTCGAGGGCCGTCACCATGGCGGCGTACGTACGCCGGGTCGGGTCCTCGATGCCCGGATAGCGGTCGATGTACTCCTGCGGCGCCTGGTAGGGCGTGTGCGGAGCGTTGAAGGCCAGATAGAGGTAGAGGGGCGTGGCGGGGTCGTGCCGCTCGATCAGGCGCGCCGCGTCCTTGCCGAACAACGTCGTCGTGTACCCCTCCTCGCGCACCGGCTCGTTGTTGCGAAACCAGTCGAGCACGCCGTGCTCTTCGTGCGTGAAATAGTCGAGTTCGCCGATCAACGCGCCGTACTGGTAGTCGAAGCCGCGCTGGTTGGGCCAGTGCTTCTTGTCGGCGTGGCCGAGGTGCCACTTGCCGACGATCGCGGTCTTGTACCCCGCCTCCTTCAGCGCCTGCGGCAGCAGCCACTCCTCGGTGTCCAGTCCGTACGACGAGACCGACGGAATCACCGCGGTCTGCAGGCCGTAGCGGAACGGATAGCGCCCGGTGAGCAGCGCCGCACGCGTGGGCGTGCACATCGGCTGCACGTAGAACTGCGTGAGTTTCGCGCCCTCCGCCGCCAGCGCGTCGAGGTTCGGCGTCTTGATGTCGGCGGCCCCGTTGAAGCCGACATCCCTCCACCCGAGATCGTCGGCGACGATGTGAACAATGTGCGGCCGCGCGGGCTCGCCCGCGCTGGCGAGCGGCGACGCGATCAGGCCACCAAGCAACACCACGATCGCGCACACGACAGCGCCGACGATCCGTCTCGGAGTTCTCACTTCGTACTTCCTTGTGATGATGTCGCGCTCGGATCGAGCGGCTTGCCCGACGCCGTCGCCGGCCGCTGCGGCACGGCGCAACGCGGCCCCACACGGGACGCCACGCGGACGACGGTGTTCTGCTCGCGACTCATCCATGAGCATCTCTGCGATTCACGAGAGAGTGAACCGGCCCATCATGCTACCAGCCCGCGGGCGGTCAATCGCGACGCCGCACGCAGTGCACTTCGGAGATTGGTGGGGGCTTGTCCGCGACCGAGAGCGACCCGGCGCCGAATCGGCTGTGTGTGGACGCTCCCGCCGGCGATCGGCGGGTGCTCGCCCGTCGCGATTCGCGACGGGCTCTGCGCCGAAAGCGGGTGAAGGGACTCGAACCCTCGACTTTCACGTTGGCAACGTGACGCTCTACCACTGAGCTACACCCGCGAGATGTCGCCGCGACGAGGGGATGACGGCATGAACCGACGGGTCCCACCGGCCCAGGCCCCTTTCGGAGTCCGGGCCGCCCGTTGCGAGCCGCGAAGACTAGAGGGGGTCCCCCGGGGTGTCAACGCTCGGTGAAGGAACCCGGGCAGGTTCGGTTCTGCACCCCCTCGGGGCCCCTCCGCGGCCCACCCCCCTACCCTTCGCCCTATGGCCAAGATCGCGTACACCGTCCGCGCCTCGCTGCCCGACGCCGCCACCGCCGACCGCTTCCTCGCGTGGATGACCGGCGAGCACCTGCGCGACCTCCTCGACGCGGGGGCCCTGAGCGCCGAAGCCGTCCGCCTCGACATCGAGAGCACGGGCCCGGTCCCAGTCGTCGAGTGCCGCTATGTCTTCGCCGACCGGGCCGCGTACATGGCCTATGTCCGGGAACACGCCCCGCGCCTGCGCGCACGCGGCATGGAGCTCTTCCCCCCCAAGGGCGACGGCACGCCCAGCATCCACTACCAGCGCACCGTGGGCGAGATCCACGGTCCGAAGAACTGACCCGGGCCACGCCCCGGCGCGTGATCGGACTTCCCCGTCTCCTCCAGACGGCGCGTCGCCACCCGCGGTCCGAGAACATCCAGCCCCACCGACATTCGCGCACAGCCCGGTCGATCCCCCCCGGGATCGCGTCGATGACACGGGCATGGACTTCTCAGCAGTCAACGGCGACGCGCTCCGCAGCAGCGTCGGGACCGCGGTCGCCAGGAAGGCCCTCGACAACGCCAAGTTCGAGGGCGAACTCGCCGTCGCGATGATCAAGGACGCCGCCGAGGCCGGCCCCAAGAACGAAGCGTCGCGCGGCGCCGTCAGCGGCGTGCGAGGCCCGGAGGAAACCTCCGGCAACCTGATCGACAAGAACGCCTAGCGACGCCGGCACACCACACCTCCACGAACGACCCACGCGCCCCCGAGCATCTCGGGGGCGTTTTCGTTTGAGACGGCTTCTTCGAAGCACGGATAGTGCAGCCAGCACAACGCGCGTCGCCGAAGAAGATGCATGCACAGCGCTCTCCTGGTGTCGTTCGCGCTCGTCTCGACCGCCTCCGCACGCGATCTGAGGGTAACCGTCGAACACGGGTACGAGTTCGTCACCATCGGCGCCCCGGGAAACCGCGCGTACGAGGGGTACCCCTTCGGACCGAACCTCATGGGCGCCGGGCAGGGACGCGTCGACTACGAGTACCGCATCGCACGCACCGAGGTCAGCACCGGCGACTGGCTCGAATTCCGCAACACAAACTCGCACCTCGCCGACAACCCTCAGTTCTTCGCCACCGTCAACGGGTGGGGCGCCCAGACCACCACCACCACGGGACAGTGGCGACTCACACCCGGGCTCGCCAACGCGGAACGCACACCCGTGGGCATCACCTCGTGGATCAGCGCGGCCATGTACTGCAACTGGCTCCACAACGGCAAAGAGGTCTCGGCCCAGGCGCTGCTCACCGGCGCGTACAACCTCGCCGGGGCCGGGTACACGGTCGATTCGCCGCGTGTGGTCGGATCGCCGGTCCCGCGCGAACAGGACGCGAAGTTCTTCATCCCCACGCGCGACGAGTGGAAGAAGGCGGTCTACTTCGATCCCGACGCCGAAGACCCGGCGTTCCCCGGCCAGGGGCGCTGGTGGCTCTTTCCCAACCAGGGCGACGACCTGCTCGTCCCCGGATACCCGGGGCAGAAGGGCGCTGAAACGAGCGCCTACCTGACAGGTCCACCGCCCGAGGGATCGCCGACAGCCAACTACATCCCGCTCGGGTCATACCCTCAGACCATGACGCCCTGGGGCCTGCTCGACGCGTCGGGCGCGACCAGCGAGTGGCTCGATCACTGGGACAGCGTGCGGTACTTTTCGGCAGGATCAAGTTACGGCGGCTCAGGTCCCGACCAGGTCGACGACCAGGTCTGGAACACGGCGGACACCGGCTTCAGGGGGCTACGCATCGCTGCGGCGGTTCCGGCGCCCGGCGTTTGTGCGACGCTCTCGTTGTACACCATCATCATGACACGACGAAGGCGGTGAAGGTTGGTCGTCTGCCACTCCGGCAGACATCACCCCCGGCGCACGCCATCCACGCCCCGGGCGACGCGGCAGGCCCCCGTTCTACGGGCTTGGTCTGGCGCCGCGGTTGTACCCTTGCATGGCCTCAGGAGACACGCCATGCGACTCGACCGCTTCACCACCCTCGCCCAGCAGGCCCTCGCCGACGCCCAGGGCCTCGCCATGGAGCGGGAATCCGCCGAGGTCTCGCCCCTCCACCTGCTCTCGGCCCTGCTCTCCGAGCGCGGCGGGACGGGCGCGTCCATCGTCGCCAAGGCCGGCGTGCAGCCCGAGCGCGTCACGCAGGTCGTCGACGCCGCCCTCACGCGCATGCCGAAGGTCACCGGCACGCCCCCCCAGCCCGGGCGCGCCATGCTCTCCATCCTCCAGAAGGCCGACGCCGACGCGCGCGAGATGGGCGACGCCTATGTCTCCACCGAGCACCTGCTGCTCGCGCTCAGCGAGATCGCCAGCGACGCGAAGGAAGCGCTCTCGGTCGTGGGGCTGTCGCGGAAGCGCCTGATGGACTCCATCAAGGCCGTGCGCGCCGCCAGCGGCGTGACCAGCGTGCAGGACCAGGGCGCCGAGTCCAACTACGAGTCCCTCAAGAAGTACGGCATCGACCTGACCGAGAAGGCGTCGGCCGGCAAACTCGACCCCGTGATCGGGCGCGACGAAGAGATCCGGCGCTGCATGCAGGTGCTCAGCCGGCGCACGAAGAACAACCCCGTGCTCATCGGCGAGCCGGGCGTGGGCAAGACCGCGATCGCCGAGGGGCTCGCCCTGCGCATCGTCGACGGCGACTGCCCCGAGTCCATGCGCGACGCGCGCATCGTCGCGCTCGATGTGGGCCAGTTGCTCGCGGGCGCCAAGTTCCGCGGCGAGTTCGAGGAGCGCCTCAAGGCCGTGCTGCGCGAGGTCGCCGCCAGCGAGGGGCGCGTGATCCTGTTCATCGACGAACTGCACACCATCGTGGGCGCCGGGCAGGCCGAGGGCGCGGTCAGCGCCGGGAACCTGCTCAAGCCGGCGCTCTCTCGAGGCGAACTGCGCTGCATCGGCGCCACCACGCTCGACGAGTACCGCAAGCACATCGAGAAGGACCCCGCCTTCGAGCGCCGCTTCCAGCCGGTGTTCGTCGATCAGCCCAGCGTCGAGGACACCATCGCGATTTTGCGCGGGCTCAAGCCCCGCTACGAGGCGCACCACGGCGTGCGCATCATCGACAGCGCGCTCGTCGCCGCCGCCCGCCTGAGCAACCGCTACATCACCGAGCGCTTCCTGCCCGACAAGGCGATCGACCTGATCGACGAGGCCGCCAGCCGCCTGCGCATCGAGGCGGACAGTCTGCCCACCGAACTGGACGAACTGCGCCGGCGCATCATGCAACTCGAGATCGAGAAGCAGGCGCTGCAGATGGAGACCGAAGACGGCGCCGGGGGCGATGCGCAGAGCGCGCGCCAACTCGACCGCGTCGAGCAGGAATTGTCTGACCTCAACGAGAAGAACCGCGCGCTGACGGCGCGCTGGGAGGAGGAGAAGTCCCTCCACGACGAGGTGAAGTCGATCCGCGAGACGATGGACGCCAAGCGCGTCGAGTTCGAGCAGGCCCAGCGCCGGGGCGACCTCGAGACCGCCGCCCGCATCCAGTACGGCGAACTCCGCGACCTGCAGGCGCGCCTCGACGAGGCCGAGAAGGCGATCGACGAGCGCGAGCAGCGCGGCGGGTCGCTGATCAAGGAAGAGGTCGACGCGGAGGCGATCGCGCAGATCGTTGCGCGCTGGACGGGCATCCCCGTGAGCAAGCTCGTCGAGGGCGAGCGCGAGAAACTGCTGCAGATGGAGGCGGAACTCGGCAGGCGCGTCGTGGGCCAGGAGGACGCGGTGCGCGCCGTGAGCGACGCGGTCCGGCGCAGCCGCGCCGGGCTGGGCGACCCGGCGCGCCCGATCGGCTCGTTCCTGTTCCTGGGCCCGACGGGGGTGGGCAAGACGGAACTGTGCAAGGCGCTCGCGTCGTTCATGTTCGACACGGAAGAGGCGCTGGTGCGCATCGACATGAGCGAGTACATGGAGAAGCACGCCGTCGCGCGCCTGATCGGGGCGCCCCCGGGGTATGTCGGCTACGAGGAGGGCGGGCGCCTGACCGAGTCGATCCGGCGCAGGCCCTACGCCGTCGTGCTGTTCGACGAGATCGAGAAGGCGCACCCCGATGTGTTCAATGTGCTGCTGCAGATGCTCGACGACGGGCGCCTGACCGACGGGCAGGGGCGCACCATCGACTTCAAGAACACCGTGGTCGTGATGACGAGCAACATCGGCAGCCAGCAGATCCAGGAACTAACGGGCAAGGGGGCAGACGACTGGGAGATCGAGGCGGCGGTGCGCGAGCAGTTGAAGTTGTTCCTGCGCCCCGAACTGCTCAACCGCATCGACGAGACGATCATCTTCCACCAGTTGCGCCGCGAGCAGATCGCGCAGATCGTGGACATCCAGCTCGAGCGCCTGCGGAAGCGCCTGGCGGATCGCGAGATCAGCATCGAACTGACGCGCGAGGCGATCGACGCGATCGCCAACGAGGGCTACGACCCCGTCTACGGCGCCCGCCCGCTCAAGCGCGTGATCCAGCAACGCCTCGAGAACCCCATCGCCGCGCGGATCCTGTCGGGCGAGATCACGGACGGCCGGACGGTGCGCGTGGGGTACGAGGGGAAGAGTTTCACCTTCGGGGCGGGGTGAGATTAACGCTCGATGACTGGTCTCGATCGCAAGGTGTTGGAAGAAGTGGCGCTCTCGATGTGCCAGGTCTCGCCGACCGGGTCGTAGTACCACGCGACGCACATCGGCGCCCAATCACCTTGCGCCGACTGGGTTCCGAGAAAGATCATCGCCACCAGGGCTCTCTCATCGCGATCAAGGGTCTCTTCATATGAGATCGGCGGCATCCAGTGGGGACGATCGCCGCTGACTGAATAGCCCTCGTAGTAGTCCGCTTCGGGCCATTCGTTGAGCCCGACGGGCCTTGTGTCATAGCGATACGCGTCCACTTCCTGAAAGTAGATCTGCATTCTTCGTGCGACCTTCTCGCCGCGCATCATGCCGCGCTGCTCTTCGAGCGTGCCGACGAACGCGAGCCGGAAGAACCGCTCGGGATCGATCTGGTTCAGGTCTTCGGGCGGCTCTTCTCCCGAGTACCGCCGCCAACTCCCGCCCAGCGACCAGTCATCCATGTGATGATGATCGCGTCCCTTGGGGTGGCGCAGGGCGTAGACATACCCGCGGGATTGCATCCACGCCGCGTACCCCTCTGCGTCGGCGCGAGCGCGAAGATCGAGCCACATGGCCATCAACTCCGCGAGCGATCGCTTCATCTCGTCGGTGGGCTGGAAATAGTTGTCCTGGTTCGACACTTTCTCGGCGCCTTCGATCAGCGCGACGATCGCGTCGCGGTCGGAGATCGGCACGACGCCACCAGCCGCCAGCCACCGATGCGCCGCCCGCGTCGAGGCGACATGCTCGCGCGGGATGTTGTACCCGGGGCCACGCAGCCGGATCGCCCAGGCCGCAAGCACGGCCACCGCGACACAGACCCCGAGGATGATGAATGCGTGCGATCGTTTCACGATTACCCCCTCTGGACAGTGTCACGCACCGGAGATCGCCCGGCTTTTTCTCTGTGTTCAGCAGCACAGTAACACAAACGCACGGTATGCTGTCAAGCCCATTCCGGAGAGTTCGTCATGGAGCACGCAATTTTTCTTCGAAGCATGCGAGCCCGGGGCTTCACACTCCTCGAACTCCTCCTCTCCGTCGGCGTCATCGCGATCCTCCTGGGCATCCTCATCCCCACGCTGCGCGAAGTCCGACTCATCGCGAAAGAGCGCACCGTCCTCGCCCATCAGCGACAGGTCCATTCAGAACTCCAGCGATACACGACGGATCGGCGCGGCTGGTACCCCTACTACGGCATTCCCGGCACGGCGCTCGCACCCATCGAGTACACCCCCCGGCTCGACAGCCCGCAGGGCATCGGCGGGTTCGACCCAGACGGGACCTACTGGGGCCAGCCCCTCGCGTGGTGGTGGAAACTGATCCTCGACGGCTACGACGGCGCCCTGGCGCGCAACGGGCCCGAGGTCGATCCAGAGTGGGACATTCCGGCGCGCCCGTACGACGCAGCCGCCAAGGACTTCATGATGTTCGGCGCGTTCGCGACGCCCTGGTTCTTCGAGCACGGGCGCACTCCCGATGTGCGCAACCACCAGCCCATGCCCGAGTCCGCCGTCGCGTTCCCGGGCGCGAAAGGGCTGCTCATCCGGTGGAACACGGTGCGCAGGGGCGAGTTCAACAAGCTCAAGCACTTCGTGCACTTCGTCGACGGCCACGGCGAGCAGCGATCGTTCGACACCATGATCCGCGGCGTCGACCTGCCCAGCGTCATCTGGGAAGCGCCCGTCCTCACCACCGAGAAGGGCGTGCTCGGACGCGACATCTGACCGCGCTCATGTCCCCGTCGGCTTCGCGGCCTGCGCCTGCTCGGTCGCCGCGCCGTTCTGCGCCGGCTGGGCCTGCGCCGGGACCGGCGCGGCGGCGCTGGTCTTCTGGCCGCGGACTTTCTCGGTCTTCTCGCCGCCGGACGATGAGGGGTACGCGATGCGCCCGTGGTAGATCGAGTTGAGCGACTTGATCACCGCGTCCTCCATGACCTGGAGTTCGCGGAGGGTCAGGTCGCACTGGTCGAACTGGCCGTCCATCAGGCGCTTGAGCGAGATGGTGCGCACGACCGACTCGATGCGCGAGGGCGTGGGCTCGGCGAGCGCGCGCGTCGCGGACTCGACGGCGTCGCACAGCATGAGGATCGCGGCCTCTTTGGTCTGGGGCTTGGGCCCGGGGTATCGGTAGCCGATCTCGGCGGGCGCGCCCTCTTTGTTCTCTTCCGCCTGCTCTTTGGCGCGGTGGTAGAAGTACTCGACGAGCGTGGTGCCGTGGTGGGACTCGATGTAGTGGCGCAGCGAGCGTGGCAGGCCCTCTTCGTAGGCCATCTCGACGCCGTCTTTGACGTGGCCCACGATGACCAGCAGCGACATCGCGGGCGAGAGGCGCGAGTGGCGGTTGAAGCCGCCGCCCTGGTTCTCGACGAAGTAGTCGGGCTTGTTCATCTTGCCGATGTCGTGGTAGAGCGCGCCGACATAGACATGGAGGGAGTCTGCGCCGACGGCGTCGGCGGCGGACTCGGCGAGTGCCGCGACGGTGATGGAGTGGGTGTAGGTTCCGGGCGCGCGCTGGGCGAGCTTGCGCAGCAGGGGCTGCTTGGGGTCGCGGAGTTCGATGAGGCGCATGCCGGTGAGGACATCGAAGAGGCGCTCGATCGCCGGGAGCAGGCCCAGCGTGAGGAACGAGACGAGCATCGCGGAGACCGCGAAGAGGGACGCGTCGACGAGCAGTTCGCGCCGGGCAGGGGTGAGGAAGCCGGAATCGTCGCGCGAGGGATCAAAGATGGGCCGGTCGAACACGCCGGTGGCGATGACGATGAGGAACGCGACCCCGGCGGTGATGAGCCCGGCGCGGATGAGCGTGGTGCGCTGGCGGATCTCGGCGAGCTGGGCGATCATGGCGGCGATCGCGACGAGCAGCGCCATCGCGAACGCGAGCGGAAGCTGGAGCGTGGCCGCCAGCAGGGCCGCGTGCAGCCCGCCCATGAGCAGCGCGCAGCGCTGGTCGTAGACGATGACGAGCACCGACGCGAAGAAGAGCGTGGGGAGGGTCGCCACGAGATAGGTCGCGCCCGGGCTGACCTCGGCGGCCCACGCGGCGACGAAGAAGGTCACCAGCGCCAGCAGGGCGACCAGCAGCAGGCGCGAGGGCCGACGCTCGCCGGCCGGGTAGAACACGACGATGTAGAGCGAGGCGCCAAGCGTCGCGATCGCGAAGAGCGTGACGGTGGCCAGGCCGCGCAACGGGCGTGAGAGCGGGTGCTCGCGCGCCTCGGCGGCGCGATAGGCCTCGCGCTCGGCGAGCATCAGCTCGGCGCGCGACGCGTCGATGATGTCGCCCCGGCGCAGCAGCACATCGCCCTTCTTGTAGACCAGCAGTTCCGGGCGCACGGCGTTGGCGGCGCGCTCGCGCTCGATCTGGGTGGCGACCTCGTCGAAGCTGAAGGTGGCGCGGGCCCCCCGGGGCGGCGCGATGCGGTCGACGAGCGGGCGCGCCTCGGCGTCGTCGAACCCGGCCCGCCGGGCGAGCCGGCGCAACTCTTCGCGCAGGCGCTCCTCGTTGGCGACGCTCAGCGCGCGGTCCTTGGGCACCGGGTTCACCACGCCGGGAAGGCGCAGCTCCATCCGCGTGCCGGGCGAGATGTCCTGGACCTGGTATTCCTCGGCGCGCAGGATCGGCGTGCGCTCCAGCTCGCGGATGAACGACTTGACAGAGGCGGACCAGCGCTCGCTCACACCCCCATCGGCGGTCGCCTGCGCGCGGATCGCGCTCAGCGACGCCTCATCCAGACGGAACAGCGAGCGGATCTCCAGCGCGACATTCTCGAGTGATTCGGCCTGCGCCAGCGAGCGCGGCAGGCGCGCGAACGAGGACTCGAGCTCCTGGAAGATCGCCTGGTCGCCCACATACACGCGCGGCGACTGCTGACGCGCCGACTCGCGCCGGCTCTCGGTCGCGGTCGTGTTCTCGCGCGTGAACTCCACGCGCACCAGCTGCGAGTCCTGCGCCGTCCGACCGATCGCGACGCGAGGCCGGTCGTGCGCCCACGCCCCCACCAGCCCGGCGAGGATCGCGAACGACAGCGCGATCGCCAGCGCCAGCCCGGCCTGAGGATTGTGCGCCAGGTCGCGCAGCAGGTTGCCCTCGCGGCGCTCGAGCGCCTTGCGCAGCTCGCGCCGGCGCGCGGCGACCCCACGCGAGGGCGCGGTGCGTGCGCTTCGGATGACTGGACGCTCTGCCATGCGTTGATCTTCGTTCACGCCCCCCGGCGGTCTGGGGGATGGGGGGCAGGGGGACGGGTTCATGCTCCATCGGCACGATCGGGCCGACGCGTGATATCAGGACGTGGGCCCGGTCGCTCCGGGCGGGACGGGTGAATGGTTCTCGGGCCTCTCGCCCGGGCGGTCGTCGCCGTAGGCCTCCACGATCTTCTGGACGAGAGAGTGACGCACGATGTCGGCGCGGTCGAGGGCGACGAAGGAGATGCCCGGGACTCGGCGCAGGCGCCTGGCCGCGTCGATGAGCCCGGACTGGGTGGGGTCGTCGAGGTCGATCTGGGTGGTGTCGCCCGTGACGATCATCTTCGAGCGCTGGCCCATGCGCGTGAGGAACATCTTCATCTGCGAGACGGTGGTGTTCTGCGCCTCGTCGAGGATGATGCACGCGTCGTTGAGCGTGCGCCCGCGCATGTAGGCCAGGGGAACGACCTCGATCACATCGTTGATCATGAATCGCTTGATGGTCGGAAAGTCCATCATGTCGTGCAGCGCGTCGAAGAGCGGGCGCAGGTAGGGGTTCACCTTCGCCTGCAGGTCGCCGGGGAGGAAGCCGAGCTTCTCGCCGGCCTCGACCGCCGGGCGGACGAGAACGAGCTTCTTCACGCGCCCGGTCTTGAGCGCGTGGACCGCCGCCGCCACCGCCAGATAAGTCTTGCCCGTGCCGGCCGGGCCGATGCAGAACACCATGTCGTGCGTGCGGATCGCCTCGAGGTACGCGGTCTGGTTGTCGCTCTTGCCCGCGACGCGCCGACCGGCGGCGTAGGCCTCCAGCGGACCCTCCCACGCGGCGCGGTCGTCCTGTCGCAGGTGGTACTCGATCGCGTCCTCGCTCTCGAACTCGGCGCCCTCGCCAACAGTGTTGGACGCCGCGTCGGCGATGATGTTCAGCACCTCGCGCCGCGAGAGCATCCGTTCGCTCCCCGCCGCTCCGGTCTCACTCGTCAGCACGCCGATGCGCTCCAGCACGCGCCGGGCGGCGGCGACGGCCTGCGGCTCTCCAGAAACCCTGATATCGTGATCGCGCGCCGCGACATGAACGCCCAGCGCCTCGCGGATCATCTTCAGGTTGCGGTCGCCGGAGCCCAGGAAGGTCACACGGTCGGCGCCGGAAGGGACACGGATGGTGACATCCACTCGCAGGGAACTCCAAAGACCGCTCGCTCGCAACACACCCGCGCCGAGAGCGAAAGGCCCGATCATCACGGGGCTCGTACGCCGTCATTGTACGCGAGGGGCGCTCGCGCTGATCCTCGTCGGCGCAGGGGGCCTGTTCGGGTGCGCCGGGGGGTCCGGGGGCGCAGGGGGCGTCGGGGGATCAGGGGGCATCGCCGCCCGGGAGACGCACGCGCCTGCGGGGGCGTCTGGGGCGCCGGGGGCGCCGGGGGTGGGCGACCTGCGCGGCCGGACCGAGTGGACCGACGAAACACCCCCACCCTGGCCCGTCGTCCACGCGTCGTGGCGCGACATCCTCTCCGCCGTCCACTGGGCGTCGTCACGCAGCGGCCTGGCGGTCCTCGAGGTCGTCGAGCGCGGCGACGCGGCGCGCGATTTCCACCTGCTCGGGATCCGCGGCGAGCGCGGCGTCGTGCGCGTCCGCGCCGCGCGAACCGTCGAAAGCTCCCTCCCCTCCGACCCTTGGATCGACTTCGACATCACGCTCGGGGCGCTCGGAGAGGACGAGCGGCGGCACGCCCTTCGCGCCGACCTGCTCGCCTATCGGCCCGCGTACGCGCGTTAGGGCTGCTGCGCTTCGGGATCTTCGTTCGGCTCGACCAGCGTCGCGAATTCCCCCGAGCCCTCTCCCGCGATGCGCCGGTACAGCCAGAGACGCGCGATGTCCCAGTCGCGGCGCACGGTGCGCGCCGAAACGCCCAGCGCGTCGGCGATCTCTTCCGATGAATACCCCCCGAAGAACCGAAGCTCCACGACGCGCGACGCGCGATCGTTCAGCGACCGCAACGCCGCCAGCTCCTCGTCGAGCCGGAGGAGGAAGTCCGGGGGCGCGGCCAGCGCGTCCCGGATGTTCTCGATCGGGACATGCCTGACGCCGCCCCCCCGCTTGATCGCGAGGCGCTTCCGGGCCTCTTCGATCAGGATGCGGCGCACCGTCTGGGCCGCGGCGCCGTAGAACTCGTGCCGGTCCTTCCAGTGCACGGGCTTGCCCTCGGCGCGAGGGCGCAAGAACAGGCGCTCGAACGCTTTATGAAGAATGTCCGTGGTCAGGACGCCGAACTCGGCGCGCTCATGCCGCACCGCCGACGCCGAGAGCCGACGCAACTCTTCGTACAGCAAGGAGATGGCGGCTTCGTCCGCGGAACCACTGCTCACGGTCCCCAGAGAGTTGACCGCCTTCGTGATGGTGCCCGGATCTTTTTCCACACACTGAAAGTACTTGCTTTTCTGCCGAACGGGACAAGGGAAAACCCCGGTTCTGTGAACGCTTCCTCACGCGAACGCCGGCTCGCGCATCCCTGACCGTGGGCCGCGCGACGGGTACCTGTGTCGCTCCTCGATGCCAGGCGAGGTGTCGGTCACCAAACGGACATTGTGGTTCCCCATCGTTCTGGTGAGCGCGGCGAGCAGGTCGTCGGTGGGGCTGACGCGCCAGGCCGACGCTTCGAGGGTGACGCGCTTGCCGGCCTGGGTGCGCAGCACGATCTGGAGCGGTGTGGCGCGCGGGCGTTTCTCGCCGCTGGGCAGCGCGGCGGGCTCCTCGCGCCCGGCGTGGGCCTCGACGACCTCGCGCAGGTCGCGCAGGGCCTTCTCGGAAGACCCGTTGAGCCGTCGCTCGTCGATGACCACCTCGATGCGCCGCCCGAGTTCGGTCGCCGCCGTTTCGAGATCGCAGACCTTGTCGACGATGATCTGCGCGTCGCCGCGCGAGTGGTCGACCTTGCCCATCATGAGCAGGATCGCGTCCTCGACGATGAGATGCCCGTACTTGGCGTAGCAGTCGGAGAACAGCACGGACTCGACGGTCCCTGCGCGGTCCTCGAAGGTCACGATCGCCATCTTCGAGCCGGCGGTCTTGCCGTTGCGCGTCACGATGATGCGCGCCGACTTCACCAGCCCGCCCACGACATGGCGCTCGTCCTGCTTTGCCTCGCGCACCGTGGTCGTCGTCGCCGTCGCGAAGTGCTCGAGTTTCTCGCCGTGCTGCGCGAGCGGGTGCGACGACAGATAGAACCCGAGGGTGTCCTTCTCGCGCTGCAGCAGTTCCCGCTCGCCCCACGGCTCGGCGTTCGCCAGCGGCGGCGCGGGCGCGGGCGCGTCGTCACCGCCCCCGAACCCGAAGAGCGCGTTCTGGCCGGCGGCGCGGTCGCGCGCGATCGTCTGCCCGGCCGCGACCGCCGACTCGATGGTCGCGACCATGTTGGCCCGCTTGTCGCGCCCGTGCACCGAGTCGAACGCGCCGGCGCAGACCAGCGCCTCGATCGTCGCCTTGTTGAGCGAGCCCGAGGGCACCCGCTCGCAGAAATCGTGCAGCGAGGTGAACGGGCCGGAGCGCTCCCGCTCGGCGATGACCGCCTCGATGGCCTTCGCCCCGGCGCCCTTGAGCGCGCGCAGGCCGAACCGCACGTGCCCGTGGCAGTTGTCGCGCGTCTCGCCGTCGACGAACACGACCGAGAAGTCCGACTCCGACAGGTTGATGTCCGGGGGCTTCACCTCGACGCCGACGTGCGAGCCGTTCTCCGAATCGGGGAACACCGTCTTGCGGCAGTCATCCAGGTACTTGATCCACTCATCGACCTTCAGCGCCTGGCTCTCGTAGGTCAGGAACGCGGCCATGTACTGGTTCGGGAAATAGGTCTTCAGGTACGCGGTGTGGTACGCAGTGATCGCGTACGCCGTCGAGTGCGACTTGTTGAAGCCGTACCCCGCGAACTTCAGGATCAACTCAAAGAGCTCGTCTGCCTCGCGCTTGCCCATGCCCTTTCTGACCGCGCCCTCGATGAACTCGGGCTTGGCGGCGTCGATGGTCTTCTGCTTCTTCTTGCTGATCGCTTTGATCAGCGAGTACGCGTCGCGCAGCGAGATGCCTCCCAGCTCGTGGCAGATCTGCATGACCTGCTCCTGGTACACCATCACGCCGTAGGTCTCTGCGGTGAAGCGGTCGACGATCGGGTGGACCGACGGGACCTGCTCCTCGCGGTGCTTGCGCTTGTTGTAGGTCGGGATGAGGTCCATCGGCCCCGGGCGGAAGAGCGCGTTCGCCGCGATCAGGTCCTCGAGACGGTCGGGGCGCATCTCGGAGAGCAGCCGGCGCATGCCGCCGGATTCGAACTGGAACACGCCGGTCGTGTCGGCGCGCCGGAAGCACTCGAACACGCGCTGGTCGTCGAACGCGAGGCGGTCGAGGTCGAGCGGGTCGCCGGCGCGCGCGTCGTCCCACCCGACCGCGGCGCGGATCGCGCTCTCGGGGAGCGTCGTGCGGATGAGGTGCTTGGCGCGCTCGATCACGCTGAGCGTGCGCAGGCCCAGGAAGTCCATCTTGAGAAGGCCCATCTTCTCGCAGGTCGGGCCGTCCCACTGGGTCACGACGTCGTCCGAGCCGGGCGCCTTGTACAGCGGCACGATCTCGTGGAGCGGTCGCGTCGCCACGATCACGCCCGCCGCGTGCACGCTCGCGTGGCGGACCTGGCCCTCGAGCGTGCGACCCGTGTCGAGCAACTGCCTCGTGCGCGGGTCGGCGTCATACATCGCCCTGAGGTCGGGCTCCTGCTGGAGCGCGACATCGATCGTGACGTTGATCCCCTCGGGCACCAGCTTCGCGATCTTGTCCACCTCGGGCAGCGGGATGTCCATCACGCGCCCGATGTCGCGGATCGCGGCACGCGCCTTCAGCGTCCCGAAGGTGATGATCTGCGCGACGTGCCCGTACTTCTCGCGCACATAGCTGATGACATCGGAGCGCCGGTCCTGGCACAGATCGATATCGATATCGGGGTATTCCGAGCGGTTCGGGTCGGTGAACCGCTCGAAGAGCAGGCCGTACTTCACCGGGCACGCGTTGGAGAGGCCCAGCACATAACCGACCATCGTGCCGACGCCGGAGCCGCGGGCCATCGCCGGGACGCCGCGCTGCCGACCCCAGTTCACGAAGTCCCACACGATCAGGAAGTACGCCGAGATCGACTTGTCGGCGAGGATCGTGAGTTCGCGCTCGAGACGCGCGCGGATGGCGCGCTTCTCGTCGGCGGTGCGCGTCGCGTCGTCCTCGTCGGTGAGGATCTCGGGCCCGTAGCGCCAGATCAGCCCCGCGTTCGAGAGATCGCGCAGCGTGTCGTCGCACTCCTTCTCGAGCTTCTTCGCTTCCCTCTCGTCGGTGGCGCTGTTGGAATCGAACGGCTCGAGCGTGAACTCGGCGCAGAAGGCCTTGAACCACGCGGTGAGGTCCTTCTCGCCCTTGTACGCCTTCGCCTTCTTCGGGCGCACCACGCGCACGACCGGCGCATGGTTGCCGATCTCGATGTCGACCTCGCAGCGCTCGGCGATCTCGACCGTGTTGTCGACCGCCTCGGGGCAGTCGCTGAAGAGCGCGCGCATCTGCTCGGGCGACTTGACGAACAGGTCCTTGGGATACTTCAGCCGGTTCTCGTCGGACTTGATCTTGCCCATCGAGATGCAGCACAGCGTGTCGTGCGCGTCCCAGTCCTCTTCCAGCAGGAAGTGCGAGTCGTTGTCGCAGACCAGAGGCAGTTCAAGCTCGCGCGCCAGGCGCTTGAGGTGGGGGTTGATCGCCTCCTGCTCGGGCACATGGCGCTGCAGCTCGACATAGAACCGGGGGCCCTTCGGCCCGGGCTTGAAGGTCTTCGCGTGCCACTCGGCGCACGCGACCGCGTTCTTCCAGTGCGCCGGGTCCTTGGTCTTCTCGAACTCGACGAGGTGGTGAGCGAGTTCCGAGCCCAGGTGCCCGTTGATCGCGATCAGCCCGTCGGAGCGCGTCGAGAGCAGCTCCTTGTCGATCCGCGGCTTGTAGTAGAAGCCGGTCAGGTACGCCTCGGACGCGAGGTACAGCAGGTTCTGCCAACCGGCGTTGTTCTCCGCGAGGAGGACAAGGTGGAACCCGCCGTCCTGCACGCCGGTGTGGACCTTGTCGGTCCGGTGGTTGGGCGCGACATACGCCTCGCACCCCAGGATGGGCTTGATGCCGGCGTTCTTGGCGGCCCAGTAGAACGCCATCGCGCCGAACAGGTTGCCGTGGTCGGTGACGGCGACCGAGGTCATCCCCAGCGCCTTCACGCGCGCGATGAGCTTGTCGAGCCGGTTCCCGCCGTCGAGCAGCGAGTACTCCGAGTGCAGGTGGAGATGGACGAACTGCTGCTCACGAGGGATGGCATCCCCCGGTGATACAACATCTTGTGGTGTTCCGGCCATCTCGTGGTCTCCGCGCTCTACGAATAGGCGTGAGACGATTGTACTGGGCAGTGCGCGCGGCGGCGAGACGCGCAAGGCTGTCCACATCGATTCAAGAGATCACGGGATCAGCCCGCCCGCTTTCTCTCCCCCCGCTTCCTCGACGCGTCGCCCGGTGATGGTCCGTTCGATCTCGCGGTCGGTCCAGTAGCGCGTCATGACGCCATCGGTCAGGATGAAGTAGACGACGGCCGCGTTCTGCGACGAAGATCCCGTGAAGACAGAGAAGAACCCCCCCTGCCGCTCGTCGAGTGAATACCGGAACACCTTGGTGTTCGGGAGGCCCTCGACGATCGACCAACTGGTCGGCTCTCCGAGGATCGCGATGAGCCACTCCTCAGTGGTCACGCCCGCCTTGAACTGGCGGAGGGTCTCGTCGCCGATGCGCACGCCGGTGGTGCTCGTCGACGATCCACACCCGATGCTCGCGCCGGCTGCGACGACGAAGGCCGCGCCCAACGCTTGTCGCCTCGCGAGGGGCGTCACGGCATGTCTCCGGATCGGGTGGGCTGGGGGGAAACCGGCATCGTGGTGTGCCGATTGTCGGGGCCGGGCGCCTCGTCCATCGTGTCGCGAGGCGGGGGCGGCGCCGGCTCTGACCCGGCCGAGAAAAACCCCGCGACCCTGACGGCGATCCAGACCCCGAGAAGGGTGAGGACCGCCGCGAGGATCGCGGCGCCGAGCATCCCCCACCAGCGGCTGGCGGGGGCTCGATCGTCGTGCCTGTCACGCCGCATCGGGTCGGAACCGGTCAGGCGTTGGAGATGCGAGAGGCCCGAGCGTTCTTGAAGATCGTGCGCACGCGCTCGCGGTCGTCGGAGTCGTCGCAGTGCACGCCGAGAAGGACGCTCCCCTTGGAAATCGCCTCCTCCACGTGCTTGATCTCGTGCTCGGGAATCGCGGCGCCGATCGCCCCGCCCAGAATGCCGCCGGCCGCCGCGCCGGCCCCGGCCCCGGCGAACGCCGCGACGATCGGCCCGGCCACCACGAGCCCCACGCCGCCCGTGGCGATCGCGCCCACGGCGGTCAGCCCGGCCACGAGCGCGCCGATCGCGCCGCCCGTGCCAGCGCCGATCGCGGCGCCTTCGGGGAGTTTGGAATGCGAGCTGATCGCGAACGCGTCGCGATCGATGTTCTCAGACGCGACGATGCTCACATCGTCGGGGCCGAAGCCGGCGATCTCGAGCTGGTTGAGCGCCTTGGCGGCGGCGACTTCGTTGTCAAAAAGTCCGGTGATCATGGCGAAACTCCAAAAAAGGGCTTCCAGGGTCCAGGTCTGCCCACCACTAAACGGCGCAGTCCCCCGCCAGCCGGTGAAGGGGCTGTGAATCGAGGCTCATTCTCAGGCGAGGGGTCGCGACGCGAAGGCAACCCCGGTCGCGCGGGGTGGTACCATCCGCGGCCCGTCCGACGCGTCGGGCGGCCGATCGACCTCAGCTATGCGTCACCCACGCCGCGCACCATTCTGGATCGGGGCCATTGCGAGCTGCCCGTTTCTCGCGAACGCGGGGGTCGTGTCGGCGCAGCAAGTCAACGCGCAGGTCACAGACGATGTCATTACCAAGCGTTCGAAGGTTCTGATCGTCTCGCAGGCGCACGCCGCCGAGGGGCAGGTCTCGCTGCGCCTGGTGATGAAGGGCGGCGCCGGCGCGGACCCGGCAGGCGCGAGCGGCCTGGCGCACATCATGAGCCACGCGCTCTGGGACTCGGCGATGGACCGCCTCGAAGCCCGCGCCGCGAAGGGAGACCAGCGCGCCCGGTCGCTGCTCGCGTCGATGGGCGGGCGCCAGCACGCGCACCGGGCGGCGACGGTCGACATGCGCGCGACGACCTACCGGATCGATCTGACCAACGCGAGCGACGAGACCGTCGCGGAAGCGCTCGCCCTCTTGAGTGAAGTGCGCGCGGGAATCGGGCTGCACAAGCCCGCGTCCCTCGAGAGCGCGCTGGCGAGCGTGCGCGAGGAGCTGCGAGGATGGACCTCGCCATATCTTCGCGTCAATCAGTGCGCGACCCGCGCGCTCTTCGAACCGCTCGGGATCGCGCCCGGCCCGTTCGTTGGCCGCGCCGACGAGCTCGAAGCACTCTCGCCCGAAGACCTCAAGTCGCACGCGTTCCGCGCGCACTGGGGCGACGGATCGCCGACGCTGATCGTCGCCGGGGACACCGGCGATCTGACCGAGGAGGGCCTCACCCGAGAGGTGCTCGTCACCGCCATGGCGCCCGCCTTCGCGAGGCCCCCAGCCCGTCGCCATGAAACCGCCGGCACGCCCGACGCGATCGTCGTCCGTGACCCCGAGATCATGTTCGGCGTCGCCGAGTTGATCCGCGTCGAGCGCGGCGTCGGGGCGTCTCCCGAGACACGGTGGATCATGACCCCGGGCCAACCCGACACGATGCGCGAGTCCGTCCTGCGCGCCGCCGGCGCCGAGGCGCTCAAGCGCCGGCTCGAACTCGCGACCGAGGGCATGACCGGCGAGGACGCGCTCAGCGAGCTGGTCGTCATGAGCAAGGCCTTCAGCCCGGGTGTCTGGCTGAACATCGTGCACGCGATGAACGCGCCCGGGCGCTGGGACCACGCGATGGGCGTGCTCGCGACCGAGATCCGGCGCGTCGAGGCGCACGGGTACAGCGAGGGAGAGGCCCGGCTCGCGCTGACCATGGCCCTTCGCGAGTTCGAGAGCGCCGCCCGGCGCGAGAACGCCGAGACCAGCGCCGACGCCGCCGACCGGATCGCCGAGCTGGTGCGCCTGGGCGAGCCGGTGCGCACCCCGTCCGAGCGACTCCTCGCCGTGCGCGAAGCCATCGCAGGCGCAGGCGCCGCCGAGCTGCGCGACGCGACGATCCGCGCCTTCGGGCTGCGCGAGGGCCTGACGGCGCTGGCGGCGACCGGCGTGGCCGACGAGCGTGCGAGCGAACGTGCCCTCGTCAGACTGATCGCGCGGGCCCGCGCCGACGAGCCCGCGGCGCTGGAGCACGGGCTGGTCGAGCCGGCGTCCGCCGAATCGCTGCTGCCGCCAACCGCGACCGAGGCACGCGCGCTGGCGCTGCGGGCCGACCCCGCGTCGGGCGTGCTCAGCGCGACGCTGGCGAACAACCTCGTGGTGCACCACCGCGAGGCGACGCCGGGCGGCGGAACGGTCACGGTCGAGATCACCGTCGGGGGCGGCGAGATCGACGAGAAGCCCGGCGTGCCGCGGGGAATCACCGACGCGGCCCTGAGCGCGTGGCGCGACGCGGCCACCTCGTCGCTCTCCTCGCGCGACATCCGCGACGCGCTGGCCGGCGCCGACCTGCGCGTGCGCGCATGGGCCGATCACGACCTCGTGCGTCTGTCGATCCGCGCGTCGCGCGACGACCTGGAGACGGCGCTCGCGCTGGCCGGCGCGCTGCTGCGCGAGCCGCGCGTCGAGGCGTCGTCGCTGGAGCGCTGGCGCCACTCCGCCCTCGAGCGCGCCTCGCTCGCGAGGACCCAGCCCTTCGACGCGCTGCGCGGCGCGATGTGGGCCCCGGGCGTCGAGGGCGACGACCGGCGCGTGAGCCCGCCCAGCGACGAGGACCTGCGCGCGATCACCCCCGAACTCGCGCAGGCGTGGCTCGACGACCTGCTCGAGCGCGGGTCCGTGGAGGTCGCGATCGTGGGCGACGCGACGCGCGCCGACGCGATGCACCTGGGCGCGCGCCTCCTCGGGAGCATCCCAACGCGCCGTGCGATCGTCCCCTCGGCGCTGCGCGAGGACGCCCCGGCGCGCGGGCGCACGCCGATGCGCGCCGATCTGGAGCTCGACACGCTCGCGTCGCACGCCGCCGCCCTCGTCGGGTTCGTGAGCGACGCCGGCGACGACGCGTTCTCCTGGGCGATCATGGAGCTGGCCGCCAGGTCGCTCGCGCCGCGCGTGCGCGACGCGCTGTCGGGCGACCTCGCGATCGCCAACGAGGCGCGGGCGATGTTCCTGCCCGTCGATGGCTGGCGCGGGTTCTCGATGTGCTACACGCCCATGCTCGTCGCCCCGGATCGGGTCGGGCTCGCCGTCGAGGCGGCCGAGCGCGTCTACGAGACGGTCGCGCTCGAGGGCCTTTCCGACGAGGAGTTCGAGCGCGCCCGCGCCGCGGCGAGCCGGGCGCTCGACGCCGAGCTGCTCGAGCCGGGCGCGTGGGCGCGCGCCCTGAGCGTCTCGACTCGGCGCGCCCAGCCGGTCGACCTCCTCCAGCGCCGGCGCGAAGCCCTGTCCGGCGTCGACGCCGCCAGCGTCCAGCGCGAGATCGCCGATCGCCTCCGGGGCGGCGACGCGGTGCGCGTGGTCGTCCGACCCGCGGCGCGCTGACCGGACCCGATAGACTGCCCGCATGGTGATCTTCACGATCGTGCTCGGCGTGCTCGCCGCCGGCGCCCTGGGCGCCGTCGTGTTCCTGCTGGCGGACCGCGCCCGCGCCGCGAGGGCCCTCGACGACGCCCAGACGCGCTGCGCGCTCGCGACCCGCGAGCGCGACGAGATCCGCGCCGAACTCGGCGTCGCGCGCCAGGAGAGCGCCGCCCACGCGGCGCGCCTCGGCGAGGCGCAGGAGCGAGAACGCCGCGAGGCCGAACGCTT
Organism: Phycisphaeraceae bacterium; assembly: GCA_019636675.1. NCBI lineage: Bacteria > Pseudomonadati > Planctomycetota > Phycisphaerae > Phycisphaerales > Phycisphaeraceae > Phycisphaeraceae bacterium. Next base: position 385,149 of record JAHBXC010000003.1, on the reverse strand, counting down.
CCAGGCGCAGATCGCCACCCTGAAGGAATCCTTCAACTCGCTCGCCGGCGACGCGCTCAAGAACAGCAGCGAGCAGTTCCTCTCGCTGGCGAAGCAGACCTTCGAGAAGCACCACGCCCAGACCAACGCGAGCGTCGAGGAGAAGCAGAAGGCGGTCGACGCGCTGCTCAAGCCGATCCAGGACGCGCTCAAGAAGACCGACGAGAAGCTCGGGCTCATGGAGAAGGAGCGCGTCGGCGCGTACGAGGGCCTGCTGGCGCAGGTGCGGCAGATGCAGGAGAGCGGGCGGCAGCTCAGCGAGCGCACCGGCGACCTGGTGAAGGCCCTGCGCAAGCCCCAGGTCCGGGGTCGCTACGGCGAGATCCAGCTCGAGCGCGTTGTCGAGGTCGCCGGCATGCGGAACTACTGCGACTTCACCACGCAGGACAGCTCGCGCAACGACGACGGGCGCCTGCTCCGGCCCGACATGATCGTGAGACTGCCCAACGGGCGCGTCGTCATCATCGACGCCAAGTGCAACATCGAGGCGTACCTCGACGCGATCGAGGCCGAGACGCCCGAACTGGCCGAGCAGCACCTCGACCGCTTCGCGCGCCACGTGTTCGAACAGGTGAAGAAACTCAGCGATAAGACCTACTGGAAGGTCGAGCAGGGCTCGGCCGAGTTCGTCGTGATGTTCGTGCCCGGAGACCAGTTCATCGACGCCGCCCTGCAACGCCGGCCGGAACTGCTCGACATGGCGGCGCAGAACGGCGTGATCCTCGCCAGCCCCAGCACGCTCATCGGGCTGCTGCGCGCCGTGAATGTCGGCTGGCGCGAGGCGGTGCTGACCGAGAGCGCCAACGAGCTGTTCACCCTCGGCAAAGAGCTGCACGATCGCGTCGGGCGCGTGGTGGAGTACATCGGCAGTCTCGGCAAGGCCATCGACGCGGCCCGCGACCGCTACAACAAGCTCGTCGGCTCGGTCGAGTCGCGCGTCATGCCCACGCTGCGCCGCTTCGAGGAGAAGGGCGCCGCCACCGCGAAGGTCGTCGAGGAACTCAAGCCCCTCGACGGCGCGACGCGCCTGCCGGCGCTCTCCGAAGGCGAGGGCGACGCGACCAGCGGCGAGGCGTAATCCGCAGGCCCCGAGCATTCCGAAGACCCTCCCCCGGTCCCTCCCGCAAGCGGGATGGGGGAAGATTGGAGATCGCTTCTGCATCGCGCCGTGGCGCCCGCTGCGCGTGCACCACGCCACCCCCATTCCCCCACTCTGCGACCTCTGCGGTAAAAAAGAAACACCCGCCGCGGAACACAGCGGCGGGCGTTTCGGCAAGGAGTGGGCGGGAGATCAACCCCGCCCGGGGAGATGGCTCGGAATCACGCGTGCGCCGGGGCGCGCGTCGTGCCTGCGGAAGCGGGTGAATGCCCGTTGCCGTTGGTGGAGGGCGCTGGCGCGTGGCTCTGGAGGAACCCGCTGACATCGACGCCCAGCGCCTTGGCGACGCGCACGCCGTAGTCCTGATCGGCGCGGAAGAAGTGGCAGAGCTGACGCATCTGGACTTCCTGGCGCGCCTGGCCGAGCACGCCGGCGATGCGGGTCGCGAGTCGCTCGCGTTGCCCGTCGTCGAAGAGGCGGTAGAGGTTCCCGACCTGCGTGTAGTCGTCGTGATCGACGGTGGAGTCGTAGCGGTCGGCGATGGTCTGGCCCAGGTCCCACGCCGGGTCGCGGAAGGAGGGGTTGACGTCGGGCGCGCCCTCGCGGGTGTTGGGCCAGTAGTTGGGCTTGGCGCCGTAGGACTCGGCCGTCGCCATCGCGCCGTCGCGCTGATAGTGCATGACGGGGCAGCGGGGCTTGTTGACCGGGAGTTGCTGGAAGTTGTTGCCCACGCGGTAGCGGTGCGCGTCGGCGTACGACATGAGGCGCGCCTGGAGCATCTTGTCGGGGCTGGGCCCGATGCCCGGGACGAGCGCGCTGGGGCTGAAGGATGATTGCTCGACCTCGGCGTGGTAGTTCGCCGGGTTGCGGTTCAGCTCGAGCACGCCGACCTCGATGAGCGGGAACTCCTTGTGCGGCCACACTTTCGTCAGGTCGAAGGGGTTCCAGCGGAAGGTCTTCGCCTGCTCCTCGGTCATGATCTGGACGGAGAACTTCCACTTCGGGAAGTCGCCCTTCTCGATCGCGTCGAACAGGTCGCGCTGGTGCGACTCACGATCGGCGGCGATGACCTTCGCGGCCTCGTCGTCCATCCAGTTCTTGACGCCCTGCATCGACTTGAAGTGGAACTTGCACCACACGCGCTCGCCCTTGGCGTTCACGAACGAGTAGGTGTGCGAGCCGAAGCCGTGCATCGTGCGGTAGGAAGCCGGGATGCCGCGGTCGGAGAAGAGGATCGTGACCTGGTGCAGCGACTCGGGGCAGAGCGACCAGAAGTCCCACTGCATGTCCATGTCGCGCAGGTTCGTCTTCGGGTCGCGCTTCTGCGTGTGGATGAACATCTGGAACTTGTAGGGATCGCGCACGAAGAACACGGGGGTGTTGTTGCCCACCATGTCCCAGTTGCCCTCTTCGGTGTAGAACTTGAGGGCGAAGCCGCGCACGTCGCGTTCGGCGTCGGCGGCGCCGCGCTCGCCCGCGACGGTCGAGAAGCGCAGGAAGCACTCGGTCTTCTTCCCGACCTTCTCGAAGAGCTTCGCGCGGGTGTGCTTCGTGATGTCGTTGGTGACGGTGAACGTGCCGTACGCGCCCGAGCCCTTGGCGTGCACGACGCGCTCGGGGATGCGCTCGCGGTTGAAGTGCTGCATCTGCTCGAGGAGCTGCACGTCCTGCATGAGCAGCGGCCCGCGCGCGCCGGCGGTCAGGGCCTGCTGGGCGCCGATGGGGCACCCGTCGGCGGTGGTGAGGTTCGGGCGGTTGGTCGCGTCGGTCATGGGAGCTCTCCCTTCAGAGCGTCGGGGCGGTGGTCCTCCAGAGGAGGACATCCGAGAGTACCCCGTTTGAGCCAGAGTGTCGAAGACTTCTTTCCGCTTGAATGTATAGGATCTGTCTATGGAATTGCACCAGCTCAGGTACTTCGTTGCGGCGGCGGAAGCCGGGAGCTTCAGCAAGGCGGCCCGCGCCTGCCACGTGGCCCAGCCCTCGCTCTCTCAGCAGATCCGCAAGCTCGAGGAGGGGCTGGGCGCGCGCCTGTTCGATCGCGTGGGTCGCGGCGCCGTCCTGACCGAGGCCGGGGGCGCCCTGCTCCCGAGGGCGCGCCGGATCCTGGGCGAGGTGCGCGACGCCGAGGACGGGCTTCGCGGCGAGCTGGACCCTCTGGGCGGCTCGATCACCATCGGCGCGATCCCGACCATCGCCCCCTTCGTGCTGCCGCGACTGCTCACCCGGCTGCGCGCCGAGCGACCCCGGTGCGAGGTTTCGGTGCGTGAGGACGTCACCTCGCGCCTGCTCGACGCGCTCGCGGACCACGAGATCGACTGCGCGCTCGTGAGCGTGCCCGCCGAGCACCCGCTGGTCGAGGTCGAGGAACTGGGCAAAGAGCGCCTGCTGGTCGCGACGCCGCGCGACCGGCGCTGGGAGGACTCGGCGATGACGCTGGCGGCGCTGCGCGAGGCGCCGGCGATCGTGCTGCACGAGATGCATTGTCTGAGCGGGCAGGTCGAGGGCTTCTGCGCCGCGAAGGGGCTTGCGCCGCGTGTTGTGTGCCGCGGCGCGCAGCTCCAGACCGTGCTGGGGCTGGTGTCGACGGGGATGGGCGTCTCGATCGTTCCGGAGATGTGCGCCGCGACTGACCGCGACCCCGGGCGCCGGTACGCGCCCATCGCGCGCGCGAACCCGACCCGGTCTGTCGCGATCGCGTGGAGGAAGGGACGCACCAGGCCGGGCGCTGCCACGCTGGCGGCCGAGATCGTTCGCGACATGCTGCGAGGCCCCTCCCTGCGCTTCCACCCCGAAGCGCCGGCGCGCTGAGCCCCGGGGCCCACCCCGAATCCCCACGGTCGCGCGCCCCGGGAAGGACCCGGATCGCGTCGAAATCGGGCCCGCTCGCTGGTCGCGTTGTTATCATCCCCGCGTGGCAACCACCACCCTGATCGTGACGACGCCCATCCCGGCGCTGCGGCTCTCGCCGGTGTCCGGGCCGCCGACGAGCGCCGTCGCCGTCGAGGGTGGCCCGCTCGCGGTCGTCGGTCGCCTGCCCGGCAGCGACATCCTGCTGGTGCACCCGGCGGTGTCGCGACGCCACGCGATCATCGCGCACGGCGAAGGCGGGTGGACGATCGCCGACGCCGGGAGTCGCCACGGCACGACGGTCAACGGCGTGAAACTCGAGGAGATGATCCCGGCGCCGCTGGCGTCGGGCGATCTGGTCGGGCTCGGGCCCTGGCTGTTCGCGGTCCAGATCGGCGACCAGCGCAGCTCCGGCCTGACGACCTTCGAGGACGAGGCCGCCGGGCTGATCGAGTCGATGGGCAACGTGGACATCGGCAACCTCGCGCGTCAGCGCCTCGAGGCGCTGATGAGCTGCGCCGAAGCGATCCACGCGGCCCAGGACGAGCCGGCGCTCGGTCGCGCCGTCGTCGAGGCCGCCGTCGTCGGCACGGGTTTCCCCCTGGGCGCGGTCATCCGGCCGACCGGCTCGGGCGACGAGATCGAGGCGATCGCCGCCCACCGGCGCGACGGGCGCGATGTCCGGCTCGACAAGATCTCCGTGAGCCGCTCGCTGATCCGCGCCGCCGGCGCGACGCGCACCGTCACGCGCGTGCGCGGGCCCGACGAACTCCCCGACGCCGTCAGCATCGCGGCGCTGGGTATCCGCGCCGCGATGTGCGCGCCCGTCGTCGTCGGTGACAGCGTGCAGGCGTATGTCTATCTCGATTCGCGCGACGACCACGGGCCGGTCGAGGCCGACTCCTCCGAGTACCTCGCCGCCCTGACCCGCATGTTCTCCGTGGCGCTCAGCAACCTGCGACGGCGCGAGTACGAACGCCGCCAGCTCGTGCTCGAGAACGACCTCCGCGCCGCCAGCCAGGCGCAGGAGCGCCTCATGCCGCCCAAGTCCGGGTCGGCGGCCCACGCGACCTACACGCTGCACTGGAAGCCCGGGCGCATCGTGGCGGGCGATCTCTTCGACGTCGTCGCCCTGCCCGGGGGGGGCGTCGCGTTCTTCCTGGGCGATGTGTCGGGCAAGGGCATGGGCGCCGCCCTCGTGATGGCGACCGCCCAGGCCCAGCTCCGCGCGATGCTCGAGAGCGGCGTCGACCCGGCGCAGGCGGTCTCGCGCCTTAACCGGTCGCTCCCGGCGCGCGTCGGCGAGGGTCGGTTCCTGTCGCTCTGGCTCGGGATCGCGACCCCGCACGAGCGGGTGATCCGCTTCGTCGACGCCGGGCACGGCTACGCCGCCGTCGTACGGGCCAGCGGCGAGGTCGTCCGCGTGGTCTCGGAGCGAGGCGTGCTCGTCGGCATCGACCCGCTCGCCGAGTATCACTCCGAATCGCTCGATCTGACCCCGGGCGATCGGGTCGTGCTCTTCAGCGACGGCGTGGCGGAGCAGACCTGCCCCCGGGGCGAGCAGCTGGGCTTCGAGGCCGCCCTCGACGCCCTCCGAGGCAGCGACTGCAGCGACGACGATGTGGCGCGACTCAGCCAGGCCCTGCACCTTCACGCCGAGAGCGAGCACTACGCGGACGATGTCACCATCGCCTCGATCTCCATCGGCGTCTGACGACCGGGCGTCCTGCGGTACAGTGCCCGCCGTGTGAGCACCCCAGTCCCTCCACAACCCGAGGACCGGCAGGACGACTTCGCGACCCGCTCGCTGCGCCAGGACGCCGCGACGTCCGGTCGAACGCACGACACCTCGACGCACTCGCGCACCACGCTGGGCGGTCGCTTCGCGCCGGGAGTCGTGCTGGCGGATCGGTACCGGGTCGTCTCGTTCCTGGGCAAGGGCGGCATGGGCGAGGTCTATCGCGCCGAGGACCTGCGCCTCGGCCAGCAGGTCGCGCTGAAGTTCCTGCCCCCCGAGGCGTCGCGCAGCCCGGCGATGCGCGACCGACTGCACGCCGAGGTGCGCCTCGCGCGTCAGGTCGCGCACAGACACGTCTGCCGCGTGTACGACATCGGCGAAGCGAAGCTGACCTACGGGCCCTCCGACGCGACGGCGCTCGAGCTGTCCTTCCTCACGATGGAGTACGTCGACGGCGAGGACCTCGCGACGCTGACGCGGCGCATCGGGCGCCTGCCCCACGACAAGGCCCTGCAGATCGCCCGGCAGGTCTGCGCCGGGCTGGCGGCGGCGCACGACGCCGGGATCATCCATCGCGACCTCAAGCCCTCGAACGTCATGCTCGACGGGCGCGGCGAGGCGCGCCTCACCGACTTCGGCATCGCCGGCCTCGCGGAAGAACTCGCGAGCGGCGGCAAGGCCGGCACCCCGCTCTACATGGCGCCCGAGCAGCACGCCGGCGCAGCAGCGAGCGTCAGGACCGATGTCTATTCGCTCGGCCTGGTCCTCTATGAACTGTTCACGGGCAAGCGCGCGATCAACGCCAGGGACGAGGGCACAATCACCGACCTGAAGTCGCGCGAAGCGATCGAGGCGCCCTCGTCGCTCGTGCGCGACATCGACCCGGCGGTCGAGCGCGTGATCCTGCGCTGCCTCTCCCCCGACCCGGCGCTGCGACCCGCCTCGGCGCTCGCTGTGGCCGCGGCACTGCCCGGGGGCGACCCGCTGGCGGCGGCGCTCGCGGCGGGCGAGACCCCCAGCCCCTCGATGATCGCGGCGAGCGGCAGCGGCGAGACGATGCGCCCCGGACGCGCCGCTGCGCTCGCGCTCAGCGCACTCGCGATGCTCACGCTGTTCGTGTTCGCCAACACACTGACCAAGCGCTGGGGCATGATGCCCACGCCCCGCCAGCCGGCCGTGCTCGAGGAACGCGCCCGCGAGACGCTCGCGATCGCCGGGTGGCCATCGAACGCCTCGCACGAGGCGACGATGTTCGCCAACTCGTTCGGCACGATCTATCGGTTGCTGCGCGATGATCTCTCGCGCGAGCGCCGGCTCGAGTGGCAGCGTCGGGGCAGCCCGCCTTCTGTGCTCTTCGCGCTGCGCGGCTCCGAGCGGTTCTTCCACACCATCGCGTACGACTTCGTCCCCGCGGGCGTCACGATCACCAATCCGCCGGCGTACCTCCCGGGCGATTGGGTTGTGATCCTCGACACGCGAGGACGCCTGCTGTGGCTCGACCGCGTCCCGGCCCGGCGCACATCGCACGAATCGTCCTATCCGGAGATCCCCGACGAGCCGCGATTCCGTGAGCTGTTCGCGCACGCCGGGTTGAACATCGACGCGTTCGAGCCGATCGACCCGCCGCTCAGGCCTATGTTCGCCTCGGACACAGCCCGCGCCTGGCGTGGCCAGTACCCCGACGACCCGAGCATCGAGGTGACCGTGCACGCCAGCGTCACGGGCGGGCGTGTGACGCACTTCTCCGTCATGATGCCCTGGGCGACCGTCGCCGGGGATGAGCAGGCGGGCGAGAGCGCGACCGGGCGGCTGCTGATCGTCATCGGGCAGTGGGCGTGGATCATCCTGATCCTCACGCTGATAACGCTCATCCTCGTCGGTTCGATCCGCAACATGCAGAGCCAGCGCGCGGACGCGCGCGGCGCGATCGTGCTCGCGCTGGCCACGCTGGCCATGACCCTGCTCGGGTTCGGGCTGAACATGTATGGGGGCCCGCTTGATCTGGCACGGGCCCCCTTCAGGCTGCTCGCCGCGACGATCTTCGCAGCGGCGCTGGTGGGCCTGGCGTACCTCGCTGTCGAGCCCGCGGTCAGACGGGCGTGGCCACAGTCCCTGGTGGCGTGGACGCGTCTGCTCTCGGGTCGCGTGATCGATCCGGAGGTTGGTCGCTCGGTGCTGCTCGGCCTGCTCGGGGGAGCGACGGCGTGCCTGGCCAAGCAGGGCGCGAACCTCGTGGCTGTGTGGCATCGAGGGGTAGCGTTCGACAGCGATGTTGCGGATCTCAACCCGTGGCTGGGCATGAAGCCGGCGCTCTCGCTGCTTTTCGACACGACCAGCTTTGCCGTCAGCTTCGCATTCATCAATCTGGTGCTGCTGGTCATGCTGCGCAAGTGGCTGAAGCGTGCGCCGCTCGTCTTCGGCGCGTACGCGCTGGTGTGGCTGCTTGTGTTCGACCAGGGCTCGTTCCGGCAGGTCCCGTGGATCGGTTTCGCGACGCCCGTGCTGACCGCCACGATCGTGTACCTGCTGTTCACGAGGGCGGGCGTGCTCGCGGCGATCGTGTGCCTGCTGCTCGTGCTGCTTGGGCCGCTCTCGCCGGTCCTGCCCGACCTCGACGCGTGGCACGCCGGCGCAACGGTGCTTCTGGGACTGTTCGTCGTCGCGCTCGCGGCGTGGGGGTTCGCGGGCGCCGTGAAGGGCGGTTCATCGCTGAAACCCTGACGACGCGTGCACGCCGTATCATCGATCGTCTTCCGCGAACACAGGAGCATGCGCCGATGCGAGTCGCGATCTACAGCACCAAGGGGTACGAGCGCGAGATCATGGACGCCGCCAACAGGGGGCACGGGCACGAGTTCGTGTACCTCGACGTGCGGCTGACGGCGCAGACAGCGCCGCTGGCCGAGGGCTGCGCCTGCGCCGCGATCTTCGCCAACGACGACGCGTCCGCGCCGTCGCTCGAGGGCCTCGCGAAGGCCGGCGTGCGGCTGCTCGCGCTGCGCTCCGCGGGGTTCAACCATGTCGACCTCGAGGCCGCGTCTCGCCTGGGACTGACCGCGCTGCGCGTGCCGGCGTACTCGCCGTACTCCGTCGCCGAGCACGCGGTCGCGCTGATCCTCTCGCTCAACCGCAAGACGCACCGGGCGTACTCGCGCGTTCGCGAGCAGAACTTCAACCTCGCCGGGCTGATGGGCTTCGATCTGCACGGGAAGACCGTGGGCGTGCTGGGCACGGGGAAGATCGGTCGCGCGTTCGCGCGGATCATGCTGGGCTTCGGCTGCCGCGTGATCGCGCACGACCCGTTCCCGAACGACGAACTCGCCGCGATTGGCGTGGAGTATGTCCCGCTCGAGACGCTGTGGCGTGAATCGCGCGTGCTCTCGATCCATTGCCCGCTCACGCCCGCGACGCACCACCTCGTCAACGAACAATCGCTGGCGATGATGCCCGAGGGCGTGATGCTGATCAACACCAGCCGGGGAGGCGTGGTCGACACCAGGGCCGTCATTCGCGCCCTCAAGAGCGGCCACATCGGCGCGCTCGGGCTCGATGTCTACGAGGAAGAGGGCGACCTGTTCTTCCGCGACCTGTCCGACAAGGTCATCCAGGACGACGTGTTCGTGCGCCTGATGACCTTCCCCAACGTGCTCATCACGGCGCACCAGGGGTTCTTCACCAAGGAAGCGATCACGAACATCGCCGACACAACGGTGCAGAACATCACCGACTTCGAACGGGGCGCGCCGCACCCCGACAACCTCGTCACGCTCGAGAAACTCGTCGCGAGCGCGTCGTGAGCCGGCCCGATCGCAACGATCCCGAGCGCGCCGGCGAATGGCACGCGCTCGGAGCGACTGACGCCGCGACGCGCCTCGGGACGGATGCGTCGAGGGGGCTGTCGAGCGATGACGCTTCGGCGCGCCTCGAACGCGACGGGCCGAACGACATCACGCGCCGCGTCAGCGCCGGGCCGCTGAAGCGCCTGCTGCTGCAGTTCCACTCGGCGCTGATCTACATCCTGCTGGTCGCCGGCGCGATCACGCTTGCGCTGGGTGAATGGCTGGACGGGGGCGTGATCCTCGCCGTGGTCGTGGTCAACGCGGCGATCGGCTTCGCGCAGGAATCCCGCGCGCTCAAGGCGATCAACTCGCTGCGGATGCAGATGAGCGAGCGGGCCCTGGTCATCCGCGCCGGGAAACGCGTGCGCGTCGACGCGCGCCAGCTGGTCAGGGGCGATCTCGTCGCGCTGGAGGCGGGCGATCGCGTGCCGGCCGACCTCCGCCTCCTCGAGGTCAACGACCTGCAGATCGACGAGTCTGCGCTCACCGGCGAGTCCGTGCCCGTCGCCAAGAGCGCCGATCCGCTCGCGGAGAGCACCGAGCTCGCGGACCGTGTCAACATGGCGTATTCCTCGGCGCTCGTGACGCGAGGCAGAGCGACGGGCCTGGTCGTCGCGACCGGCGACGCGAGCGAGATCGGGCGGATCAGCGAGTTGATCGGCAGCGCCGACCAGATCGCGACACCCCTCACGCGGACCATCGCGCGGTTCAGCACGCTGCTGATGTGGGCCATCCTGGGCGTCGCAGCGCTGGTGTTCGTCATGGGGCTCCTGCGCGACCAGAGCGTGTACGACACCTTCCTCGGCGCGGTCGCGCTCGCCGTCGCCGCGATCCCCGAGGGACTTCCCGCGGCGATCACGATCATGCTCGCGATCGGCGTCTCCCGCATGGCGAAGCGCAAGGCGCTCATCCGCAAGCTCCCGGCGGTCGAGGCGCTGGGCAGCACCAGCGTGATCTGCTCGGACAAGACCGGCACGCTCACGAAAAACGAGATGACCGTCGAGCGCGTGTACGCTGGGGGCGCGCGGTACAGCGTCTCCGGCGCCGGCTACGAGCCGCGCGGCGAGATCTCTCGGGACGGCGCCGCCATCGACCCCGACGAGCACCGCGCCCTGCGTGAGTGCCTCGTCTGCGCCGCGCTCTGCAACGATTCGTCCATGCGAGAGTCCGACGGGCGCTGGTCGGTCGAGGGCGACCCGACGGAAGGGGCGCTCGTCGTCGTCGGCGCGAAGGCGGGGCTCGAGCCCGAATCGCTGCGCGAAGACCGTACGCGCCTGTCGGCGATCGCGTTCGAGTCTGACCGCCAGTACATGGCGACGCTGCACGAACACGACGCCGAGGGGCGCGTCGTCTATCTCAAAGGCGCGCTCGAACGCGTGCTCGACATGTGCGAGCGCGGGACGGATTCATCGGGCGAACCGACTGACCTCGACGCGGACGCGATCCGCGACGAAGCGGAGCGGATGGCGAGGGACGGCCTGCGCGTGCTCGCCTTCGCCACCGGCGACGCGACCGGCGACACCGAACGCCTGCGCGAGGAGCATGTCGAGAAAGGGCTGCGATTCCTGGGGGTGATCGGGATGATGGACCCGCCCAGGCCCGAGGCGATCGACGCCGTGAAGATCTGCCGCGACGCCGGCATCGCTGTGAAGATGATCACGGGCGACCACGCCACAACCGCCGCCTCGATCGCGGCCAAGATCGGCCTGGGCCCGGGGAAGCACAAAGAGCGCGCCGACGACGATCAACCCGAGGTGGTCACCGGCTCGGCGATGTCGAAGGTCGACGACGACGACCTGCCGGCGCTCGCCGACGAGACAACGGTCTTCGCGCGCATGACGCCCGAGCAGAAGATCCGACTGGTCCGCGCGCTGCAGTCGCTTGGGTATGTCGTCGCGATGACCGGCGACGGCGTGAACGACGCGCCGGCGCTGCGCCAGGCGGATATCGGCGTCGCGATGGGGATCACCGGCACCGAGGTCGCGAAGGACGCGTCGGACATGGTGCTGGCGGACGACAACTTCGCGTCGATCGAGGCGGCGGTCGAGGAGGGGCGGACCGTCTACGACAACCTGACGAAATTCATCGCGTGGACGCTGCCGACGAACGGCGGCGAGGCGCTGATCGTGCTGACCGGCGTCGCGATCGGGGGCGTGCTGCCCATCACGCCCGTGCAGGTGCTGTATGTCAACATGACCTGCGCGATCCTGATCGGGCTCCCACTCGCGTTCGAGCCGCAGGAGCGGGACATCATGTCGCGCCCACCGCGCGACCCGAGCGACCCGCTGCTCAGCCGCGCGCTGCTGATGCGCACGGGTCTGGTAAGCATCCTGATCGCTGGCGGCGCGTACACGCTGTTCAAACTGGCAATCCTCGCGGATCGCGACGCGGGCGAGGCACGCAGCATCACGGTCAGCGTCGTCATCGCGTGCGAGGCGGCGTACCTGTTCAACTGTCGCTCGCTCACGCACTCGGTCCTGCACGTCGGGCTGTTCTCGAACAGATATGTCTGGGTCGGGCTGGGCGCGATGGCGCTCGTGCACGGGGCGTACATCTACACCCCGGCCATGAACCGGCTGTTCGGCAGCGCGCCCATCGGGCTGGCCGACTGGGCGATGATCCTGGGGGTCGCGGCGGGCGTCTTCGCGATCGTGGGGTTCGAGAAGTGGGTGAGGCGTTCGTTCGCGGCCCGACGGGCGCGCTGATCGCGCTCACGGCGCGTGGGGCTCGACCTTGGCCGCGAGCTCGGCGTGGGGCTCCGACTCCTCGCCCGGCGCGTGCAGGTGGTGCGTCAGGCGCCACGCGTGGTACGCCACCCGGTCGATCCACCTGATCGCGTCGAGGCGCTCGAGCGCGCGCCGGGCGTCCTCGCCCGTCGCGGCGATGTCGATGATCGACTCGCGCTTGTCCTTACGCCACGACGCGACCGCCTTCGAGAGCTTCTCGGCCTCCTCGACCGGCGCGTGCCCGACGGGGTTCTTCATCCACCCGACGATGACGCCCAGCGACTCGGCGATCTTCGGCGAGCCGGCGTCGCGGTTGACCTCGGGCCAGGCCTGCGTCGCGAGCCGGTGCTCGTGCAGCGCGCCGGCGAGGCGCTCGGCGTGGTCGATCGAGTGCAGCAGCGAGACCATGCGCTCCTGCTGGTGCTTCACGCCCGACGAGGAGCCGAGTTTCGTCAGGAAGCTGCGCGCCGTCGAGAGCGATTCGTCGATGTCGTGCAGGCGGTCCGCGGCAGAGTCCTCGGGCTTCATCGCGTGGTCGAGCGACGCCGCCGCGATCCCGGCGATCGACCGGCGCGCCGCCTCGACGCCGACCTCCGCGACATCGGCGACCGAGTCGTCGAGGTTCGCGATGAGGCGAGGCCCGCGCTGGGGGAGCATCCACTCGATCAGGTTCGCGAAGGGCAGCGCGAAGGGCAGGAAGATCAGCGCCGCGGTCAACTTGTAGGTCGTGTGGAAAATCGCGACCTGCACCGACGCAGACTCGGCCCCGGCGCGCTCGGCGAACCACACCACGGCGTCCGTGAACGCCGGCAGGATGAAGAACACGGCGCACGCGATGATGACATTGAACATCACGTGCGCGAGGGCGGTGCGCTTGGCCGCCGTCGGCGCGCCGGGGATCGTCATCAGCGCCGTGAAGCAGGTGCCCACGCTCTGCCCGACGATCATCGCGGTCGCCTGGTCGATCGAGATCGCGCCGGCGTAGAGCGCCGTGATCGTCGTGGCGGCGGCGGCGCTGGACGACTGCACCACCACCGTCATCGCCAGCCCGATCAGGATCAGCAGCAGTCGCCCGACGAGCCCGTCGGCGCGCGGCAGCTGGCTTGGGTCGAAGCGCTCGCTCAGGTCGGCCATCCCGGTCGCCATGCCGTCGATGCCCACGAAAAGCAGCCCGAACCCGGCGATCGCGAAGCCCATCGCCGACCAGCGCCCCTTGCCGAACAGGCGCATCACCGCGCCGAAGGCGATCATGGGCAGCGCGACGGTCGAAAGCGAGATCTTGAGCCCCACCGCCGCCACGAGCCAGCTGGTGCCTGTGGTGCCGATGTTGGCGCCCAGGATCACGCCGACCGCCTGCGTGAAAGTCAGCAGCCCGGCGCTGACGAGCCCGATGGTGACCAGCGAGGTCGCCGTCGACGACTGCACGAGGGCCGTGAGGATCGCCCCCCACATCGCGCCGGTCCACTGATTGGAGACCGCCTTGGTCAGCAGACGGCGCAGCGCGTCGCCGGCGACGGCCTTGAGCCCGTCGGTCAGCAGGATCATGCCGACCAGAAACAACCCGATGCTGCCTGCGAGCGTGACGAGCATGGGGGTATTCATAGACCCCTCACAAATCGCGCGCCCGGAAAACGGAGAAGGCCCCTGACGAGCGGGTCGTCAGGGGCCTCGAAGTGGAGCTGATCGGGATCGAACCGACGACCTCTTGCATGCCATGCAAGCGCTCTCCCAGCTGAGCTACAGCCCCAAGCATTGGTTGTTTCGCGGCCGGCCGCGACCGCCCCGGACCGACCTCATCGGCCGACCGGGGAGCGAACACAAGGGTAAACCCGGTCCCCGTCGGGTCAAGGGGCGGGCGGAAATCAGGGCCGATCCGGCCCGGCCCCCGCCCCGGGGGGCGTGGGCATGCCCTCGGCCGCCGTGCCCCGGGTGGGAATCTGCTCGGGCTTGGAGGGCGTCAGCACCTTCAGCCCGGCGATGCCCAGGATGATCAGCAGCACGCACGCCGCGTGCGAGGGGGTGAAGCGGTCCTTGAACAGGATCGGCCCGGCGAGGGCGGCCCCGACGGCGCCGATGCCGACCCACACGGGGTACGCCGTCCCGATCGGCAGCGTCTTCATCGCCCGGGCGAGCAGATAGAAGGAGATGATCATCGCGACGATCGTGACGACGGTCGCGCCCGGGCGCGTGAACCCGGCGGAGCGCTTCATCGCGATGGCCCAGACGACTTCGAGGAGACCGGCGACGGTGAGGAGGAGCCAGGGCATGGGGAGGGTATGGCGATGGGCAACGGGATGAGATTGCGTTACCACTTTCCGGCCCCCTCGCCCCTGGGGGGAGAGGGCTGGGGTGAGGGGTTCGGATCTGACTGATGTGATAATCCTTTCGGACCTCCCGTGGCACGGCTGCGCCGTACCACGCCACCCACTTCTCTTCTTGCTCCCTACTCCCTGCTCCCTCTACCCACGAGCCACCCCGCCAGCGCGCGCATCGCTTCTCCCCGATGACTCCGGGCGTTCTTCTCGTCGGGGGAGAGTTCCGCGCTCGTGCGCCCATCCTCGAGGACCAGCAGCGGGTCGTAACCGAAGCCGTTGCTCCCGCGCGGCGAGTCGCCGATGACGCCGGGGAACTCGCCCCTTGTCTCGAACAGCACGCCGCGCGGATCGGCAAGGCACGCGGCGCAGACGAAGCGCGCGGTTCGTTTCTGTGGTGCCACTCCCCTGAGCGCCTCGAGCAGTTTCGCGTTGTTCGCGTTGTCGCGCTCCTCGCGCGTCGCGCCCACGCCGGCGTAGCGAGCGCTGTAGATCCCCGGCGCGCCGCCCAGCGCGTCGACCTCGAGCCCCGAATCGTCGGCCAGGCACGCGCGCCCCAGCGCGTTCGCGTAGTACAGCGCCTTGAGCCGCGCGTTGCCCTCGAAGGTCGGCGCGTCCTCGACCGGCTCGGGGAGCGCCTTGGCGCCGTCGATGTCCCGGAGCGTGCGCAGGGTCACGCCCTCGACGCCCGATGCGCGGAAGACGGCGAGGATCTCTTCGACCTTGTGGGGATTGGTGGTGGCGACGACGATCTCGCGCACGCGCGGCGCGCTCACACCGAGTACACCACGCCGCGGTACTCGTCGGGGATGTCGCCCTGCTCGGCGCGGATGACCGAGCGGATGCCCCCTCGCCCCTTCCAGACCGCGATGACCTGCAGCCACGACGGGTTCATCGCTTTCGCGAGATCGTTGCGGATGCTGTTGGTGACCGCTTCGTAGAAGATGCCCTCGTTGCGGAAACTCTGGAAGTAGAGCTTGAGACTCTTCAGTTCGACGCAGACGCCGCCTTGCGAGGCAGGTCGGGGGGAGAACCGCACGACGATCTCGCCGAAGTCCGGGTGCCCGGTCTTGGGGCAGAGCGAGGTGAACTCTTCCGAGACATGCTCGATGACGAAGGGCGTCGATCCCGCCTGGTCGGGGGTTGGGAACACTTCCAGCAGCGTCGTATCCGGCACCTGCGCGCTCCTTGGCGTCGTCCCGGCGTCGCGCCGGGGGTCGGTCAGTTATAGCGCGAGAGCAGTTCGACGATCCGGGGCTGGCTCGGATAGATCTGGACGCTGCGGCGGAGGGCTGCGATGCCGTTGCGCCTGGCCTCGTCGTCGGCGCGGTTGGAGAGCAGCCACTGGTTGAGGAGGGTGACGCCCTCGCCGTTGAGCGCCGGGTAGTAGCGCGGGTCGAGCTTGAGCGCCTCGCGGAAGGCGACGAGCGACGCGTCGTACTCGCCCAGTTTGAACCGCGCGAAGCCCAGGCGCTCCCACGCGCCCACGCTGGGGCGCTCGCGCACCAGGCGCTCGAGGGTGTTGGCCATCTCGCGATGCCGGTTGATCTTGCCCAGACTGTCCGCCATGTTCAGCAGCAGTTCCGGGGTGAGGTCCATGCGGTTGGCGGCGGCCTCGAACTCGAGCACCGCCTCGCGGTGACGACCCAGGGCCGCGTAGACAGCGCCGAGGTTGACGCGACCGGGCCCGTGCTCGACATCGACCTCCATCGCGCGGCGCGCGTAGGGCAGGGCCTGCTGGGCCTCGCCGAGCTGGAGGTAGGCGGTCGCGACATTCAGGTTGGCGTCGCGGTCGTTGGGCTTGATCTGGAGGGCGCGCAGGTACTCGCGGATCGCGTCGCTGAGCCGGTTGAGGAGCTGGAGCGCGAGCCCGTGGCCGTAGACGGCGTCGAAGTTGTTGGGTTCGAGCCGGGACGCCTGCGCGTAGGAGGTCTCCATCGCCTCGTAGTTGCCGGTCTTGCGATGGATCTCGCCCATCGAGAGGTAAGCGGTGGTGAGGCGCGGGTTGTCCTGAATCGCGCGCGACAGTTCGGCGAGGGCGGCGGCGGTATCGCCGCCCTGCTCGAGTTCGAGCGCCTTCTCGACGCGTTCACGCGCGCGGACCTGCTGCGCGGGCGCCTGCACCGGGGCGGCGGCCTGCTGCTCGCGTGGTGGGCGACCCTCGAACAGCACGCAGCCGCTTACGGTCAGCAGCGAGCCGATCGCGGCGGTCGCCGCCAGGGAAGCCCGAACGAGATGATGCCCAGAGGGCGCGGATCGCTTCATCGCCAACAACTCCCCATGCCTCCTTCGGAGGACGAACCAGACTCCCGGAACGAGAACCGAGGGTATCACCGACGACGCGCCGGCGCCTTTTTCCGGGCGGTCCGCGCCTTGGGCGGGGCCTTCCCGACCGGGGCGGCGGTCCCCTTGGACTTCTTCGCGGGTCGGGCCCCTGTCGTTCGCGCGGCGTCGCCGATCAGCCCCCGGAGCGTGGCGAGGTTGATCGCGTCCCACGGCTCGCCCCCGGCCTCGGACGATTCGCCCTTGGGGGTCTCCATGATCTTGGGGACCGAGCCGAGGTCCGGGTGGCGCACGACCGCCGCGAACCCGTCGACGCCGATCGTGCCGCGTCCGATGTGCTCGTGCAGGTCGCGCCGGCTGCCTAGGGCGCCCTTCGAGTCGTTCATATGGATGACGCGCAGCAGGGACAGGCCGCAGACCTCGTCGAAGCGGTCGAGAACGGCGCGCGCGCTCTGCTCGGACGACATGTCGTGGCCGAAGGCGTGGGCGTGGCAGGTGTCGAAGCAGCAGGCGAGTCGGGCGCCGGCCTCGTCGGGGTCGACGCCGGCCTCCGGGGCGCCCTCGATGACCATGTCGCGGATGTCGCGCAGGTGCTCGAAGGGCCCGCCCAGGTTGGCGCCGCTGCCCACGGTGTTCTCGAGGCAGACGACGGTCTGGTAGCCGGCGGTGTCCTTGAACAGACGCAGATACGCCTGCGCGATGCGCGCGAGACCGGTCTCCTCGCCGCTGCCCAGGTGGGAGCCGGGGTGGCTGACCAGCAGGGGGATGCGCAGGCGCTCGCAGCGCTCGATCTCTTCGCGCTGGAGGGCGACGGCGCGTTCCCACTTCTCGTCGTCGGGGCAGGCGAGGTTGATGAGGTACGAGTTGTGCGCGACGGTGCGTCCCTGCCAGCCGAGGCGCTCGACCTCGCGCAGCCATTCGTCGGCGGCGTCGTCCGCGAGGGGCGCGACCTTCCACTGGCGCTGGTTCTTGGTGAACACCTGCACGGTGTCGAGCCCCAGCGCCTCGGCCTCGCGCAGGGCGTTGCTCATGTTCCCGGCGATGGAGAGGTGTGAGCCGAACATAGTTGATGATACGGGCGGCGCGCTCACAGCAGCAGCAGGCAACCGACGATCCACGCGCCGCCGACGACCAGGGCGAGGGCGGTATAGCCCACGACCTCGCGCGCCTTGGCGCCCGTGATCGCCAGCGCGGGCAGCGCCCAGAAGGGCTGGAGCATGTTGGTCCACTGGTCGCCGTAGGAAACCGCGAGGACGAGTCGCGCCGGGCTCACCCCTGCGTCGAGGGCTGCCTGCATCGCGATTGGACCCTGCACGCTCCACTGCCCTCCCCCGGAGGGCACGAACAGGTTCACGAGCCCGGCGCTCAGGAAGGTCATCACCGACAGCCCGCCCTGCGCGCCGCCCGACTGCGCGACGAACCACGAGGAGATCTGGGCCGCCAGCCCGCTGACGGTCATGAGCCCGATGATGCCGGCGTAGAGGGGGAACTGCAGGATGATGCCGGCGCAGCCCCGGGCGGCGTCGTCGATCGCGTCGGCGTAGCGTCGCGCCGAGCCGTGCAGCGCGAGCCCGACGCCGAGGAAAAGCAGGTTGGCGGTGTTGAGGTCGAGGGCCGCGACGCCGCGATCCGCGAAGCGCGTCGCGAGCCAGATGAGCGCGGGCAGCGCGATGAGCCACACAAGGATCGGGCTGCGCTCGAGCATCGAGGGGAAGCGCCCCGGCGCGTCGTCCGTTTCGTCGATCGGGGCCGGCGCGCCGACGGGCGGTTCCGGACGCGCCGACGCGGCGGCGGCGGCGCCTCTTGGCGCCAGCAGCGCAAAGAGCGCCGGGATGATCACCACCAGCCCGCCCGTCACGAGCAGGTTGAAGGGCGCGAAGATCGTCTCGCTCACCGGGATCGCGCCGACGCGTGCGGCCAACTCTTCGCCCAGGATCGCGCGCTGCTGCGCCTCGCTCGCGGCTGCGAGTGGCGCCGAGCCCGAGAGACCCCCGTGCCACACCATCATCGTCGTGTATCCGGCGGCGGCGAGCAGGCCCGCCGGCATCGTGATCCCCTTCTCGCGCAGCGCCCGGGACGCGTCGCGCGCCAGCAGCGCGCCCACGATCAGCCCGAGCCCCCAGTTCACGAGCCCGAAGCAGATCGCGACGAAGGAAATCATCGCCGCCGCCTGCGCCCCTGTGCGCGGCAGGGACGCGAGTCTGCGCAGCAGGGCCGCGACCGGGGGCGAGCTCGCGAGCGCGTGGCCCGTCACGAGGATGAGGCACATCTGCATCGCGAAGGCGAGCAGGTTCCAGAACCCGCCCTGCCAGGCGTCGAGGAGCGTGCGCGCGTAGAGCCCGGTCGACACGCCGCCGCTGTCGGTGAACGCCAGCGCGAGCAGGAAGGTCAGCGCCGTCAGCAGGATGGCGAGGACGAAGGGGTCCGGCGCCGTGGCGCGGAACACGCGGGCGAGTCGCTGTCCGAGGGTCGAGAGCATGCGCGGCAGCGTACCGCGCCGGGGCGGACGCGCCCGGAACGAAACACGGGGCCCAGCCGGTTAGGCCAGACCCCGCGGGTCAAGGAACGGCGGTGTGCCGGTTATTGGTGTGTTCTCTCTCTCTCTCCTCCACACCGGGCATCGCTGTCACACGGGTACTTTCGGCCATCGCGGTGACTGCGCCGTGAAGGGGGTGTGAATCTCGATTCATTCGTGCGGTTTTCGCGCCCGCCCGGCGCCGGTACGCTGGGGGCATGCGTCGGCGCGCGATCGACAGGCGTTCGGGAAAGGCCCACGAAGAGACCGTGCGTCTGTTCGTCGCGTGCTATCCGCCGGCCAGCGTCGCGCGGGAACTGTCGCGCGAGGCGGCGGCGCTGTGCGAGCGCCGGGGGCTGCCCGACTCGCGCGAGACGCCGCCGGACCAGGTGCACCTCACGCTGCAATTCGTGGGCGACACGCCCCTGGGCGCGCTCGAGAGCGTGCGCGAGTCCGTCCGTCGCGCGGCCAGCGGGCTTCGCGCGTTCGAGCTCTGGCCGATCCGGCTCATCGGGCTGCCGACGAACGACCGCCCGCGCCTCATCGCGGCGGAGACTGACGCGCCGCCCACGCTGCTCGAGCTGCACCGACGGCTCGTCCAGCGCTTCGCGCGCACCACGCGCGCCAGGCCGGGCGATCGGTTCCTCCCCCACCTCACGCTGCGCCGCTTCGTCACGCCGGGGTTCCGGTGCGAGCCGATCGACGAGGAACTCGCGCTCGAGCGCGAGCGCGTGGTCTTTCCGGTGTCGTGGATCGCGCTCGTGCGCAGCGACCTGTCGCGCAGCGGCGCGACGCACCGGGAAATCGAACGGGCGGAGCTGGCGGGGTAACGGGCAATGGGCAATGGGCAATGGGCAATGGGCAATGGGCAATGGGCAATGGGCAATGGGATCGGATCTTCCCCCCTCCCGCTCGCGGGAGGGGGAGCTGACAGGTGTGCACTCGCGCGCTGATACTCGTTCGTGCCACGCCACCAGTGCTTTGTTCTTCTCCGGTTTAAAACGGCGGCGGGCTCGTGAATTCCTCGCGGCGCTTCGTCCCCGGGGCGAGGA
This sequence comes from Phycisphaeraceae bacterium, assembly GCA_019636675.1. Taxonomy (NCBI): domain Bacteria; kingdom Pseudomonadati; phylum Planctomycetota; class Phycisphaerae; order Phycisphaerales; family Phycisphaeraceae; species Phycisphaeraceae bacterium. The sequence continues at coordinate 364,699 of JAHBXC010000003.1, read as the reverse complement.
ACGACAGCTCGGTCGCGTGCAGCATCAGTCGCCCACGAGGTGAGCGCGGCGGGGTCTCGTCGAGTTCTCGCGCGAGCCGGTGGTCGGTGGGGTTGTAGAGCACATCCCCCAGGATCGGCGCGCCCAGGCACAGGGGCGCCGGCAGCGACGCGTGCACGCGCAGCTGGTGCGCGCGCCCGGTGATGGGCTCGAAGCGGACGCGCACGCGGTCGGGCTCGCGCGCGAGGACGCGCCAGCGCGTCTGCGCCGGGCGCCCGTGCTCGGGGTCGTGAATCTGGAAGGGCCGGTTGTCCAGGTCCACGCGCATCGGCGCGTCGACGAGCCCTGAGTCCTGCGCCAGGGGCGAACGCGCTATATCGACATCGATCGTCTCGAGCAGCGCGACATACGCCTTCTCCACGAGCCGGTCCTCGAACTGGCGCGAGAGCTCTCGCTGCGCGCCCTCGTCGAGCCCGAACACCATCAGCCCGCTCGTGTCCATGTCGAGCCGGTGCACGACCAGCGGCCCCGTCGCTCGCGGGAACATCGCGCGCACACGCGACGCGGCGCAGTCGGCCTTGTCCGGCCCTTTCCCCGGCACAGACAACAGCCCCGCCGGCTTCTCGATCACCACGAAACGGTCAGACTGGTGCAGGATCGTCAGGGGCATGGGGGTGGGTCGGGCAATGGGCAATGGGCAATGGGCAATGGGCAATGGGCAATGGGCAATGGGCAATGGGCAATGGGCAATGGGATCGGATCTTCCCCCCTCCCGCTCGCGGGAGGGGGCAGGGGGAGGGAGCGCTGACAGGTGCGCTCATCGCGCCTTCTTCCCCATTGCCGATTGCCGACTGCCTATTGCCCTCCTCAGACCCCCTTGCGCATCCTGCGCGCCCAGGCGCCGTAGCGGAGGGCGGCGCGGAGCATCTCGGCGCGTGGGGGCTTGCCGCGTCCGAAGGCGGTTTCCATGCGCCAGTGCCAGTACGGGCCCTTGAAGCGGAAGCGCGTCACGAAGGCGAGGCGCAGCAATTCGAGACTCCCGAACACGCATTCGCTGGGTCGCAGGCGCATGGGTGAAGTGTACCTCATCGCTCAGGCCTGACGCCAGCGGGACTTGCATCGTCGAGGTTGCCGCAACATGAAATCGCTTTCCATCTGCTTTCACCGGCTCGCGCGGGTGCGCGAGGGAGAGTGTGGCATCAACGAACGCACTCCGCGTTCCACGCACCCCGAAAGGAAGCCCCCCATGGCACAGCACACCACCCCGACGCAGAAGCCCGAGAAACAGCCCGACAAAGGCCGCACCGGCGATCAGGCCCACGACCCCAGGACCGCCAAGCCCAGGCAGGACCACCCCGAGTCCACGGACCGCGGGCGCGACCGCAACCCCGGCGACGCGAAGCGCGACGAGAAGGGCGCCGAACAGAAGCCCTCGCAGAAGCGATGACTCACCGTTGGGCGCCGGTGTGTCTTCGTGATGCGCCGGCGTCTTTCCGTGTGAACGATCAGCGAGCGCCGAACGCCGCCGCGAGGATCTCGTCGGCGCGTTCCAGCGAACCGTTGCGTTCGATCGCCAGGCGGACCATCCGCTGCGCGTCGGCCTCGTTCTGACCGAGCCGGACGAGCGCGAGCGCCGCCTGCTGCGCCTCGGCCGAGAGCCCCTGCATCGCGCTCGCGGCGGCTGGTGTGCCGCGCGCTCCCGGGGCGCCGGCCTTCACCTCGATGTCGCGCGTGCGCGCATCGACGAAGGGCGTGGCCTTGCCCTTGAGCTCGCGCGCGATGGTCTCGGCGAGTTTGGGGCCGACTTCCGGCAGGGTCTTCAGGAACTTGACGTCCTCGCGCTCGATCGCCAGCGCGATTTGCGCCGTGGGCGCCGCCAGCAGTCGCAGCACGCGCTTGGGGCCCAGCCCCTTCACCTTCGTCAGCAGCTCGAAGAAGCGGCGCTCGTCCTCGCTGACGAACCCCAGCAGGCGCGGCGTGATGTTGCCCCCCTGCGCGCCCTGCTCGTAGACCTCGACTGTATGGAGCGTGACCGTCTCGCCCACGCGATCGACCAGCGAGGCGGCGGCGTAGGCCGGCAGCAGCGCCTCGTAGGCGATGCCGATGGGCAGCGCGACCACCGCGAGGGGCGCGACGCCGCCACCGGACAGCGTTTCGACCTTCTCCAGGGTGCCGGTCACGCGGGTGAGCATCCGCAAGTTGTACCCGTTTCGTGCCGCGGCGGCGCGATCACTTCCCGTATCGCCCCGTCGCGGCGTCGGGGGGCAGGGGCGAATCGTTGAGCGGCCAGCCGGCGACGCCCGCGACGCGCCGGCGCAGGTCCTCCGCGACCTCTCGCGCGCTCAGCTTCGACCCCTTGTAGCGCACCGGCTCGAGGAACACCACGCGCGAGCGGCTCGGCCTCCACAGACTCCCCCACGCGGTGCGCGCGTAGGGCGTGCCCTCCACGAACACCGGCAGCACCGGCGCGCCGGTCCGCTTCGCGAACACGCCCACGCCGACCATGAACGGGTGGATCTCGCCCGGAGGACGCTCGATGCGCCCCTCGGGGAACACACCGATCACCCCGCCCCGGCGCAGGTGCGCCATCGCGGCGCCGGCGGCCTTCGCGTCGCCGTTGGTCCGGTCGACGAAAATGATCCGCGCGAACTTCCAGAACCCGTCGAACCGCGGCAGGCGCATGTCGTCCGCCATCATCCAGCGGATCTCGAATCGGCATCCCGCCTGGATCAGCAACGGGTCAACGCCGGCCGTGTGGTTCGCCACCAGCAGCAGAGGACCCGCGCCCTTGGTGCGAGGGACATGCTCCATCCCCTCGAAGCGCACACCGTGGACCACGCGCGAGTAGAGCCGGAAAACCAGGATCGCCGCCCCGGTCCCGAGGTCGTCGGGCCCGCGCGTCGAGGTGCGTCGAACGACATGCACGCCCAGCACCAGCGCGAGCCAGACGCCCACAAAGACCAGAGCCGGGATGTGCCAGGACCCACCCATCGAGGGCCATGTTAGCACCGACTAGATGAAAGCCAGCCCGATCGGCTCGCTTTCGGCGCTCCGGACCCGCGGGGGGGGCGGGGTCGGGGGTCCGAGGGTCAGAGATCGACCAGTGCCATGTCGGTCTCGTTCAGGACGCGGGTCTTCGCAACGCTCACCCCGGCGAACACGCGCAGGGGCTCCACGCCGCTGTGCGCCATCTGCTCGCGGATGGTCGGGGCGTCGTAGATCGACCGCTCCTCGCCGCGCACGCCGGCGGCCAGGTCCAGGGCGATCTGCCCGTCGACCCGCGCGCCCTCGCGCACCGGGATCGCCTGCTCGAAGGGCTGCACGACATGCGTCGCGTTCTCGAACGAGCCGGCCTTCTCGGCCCAGGTCGCCCCGGGGAGGAGGACATCGGCGTGGTCGGCCAGGCGCGTGGGCAGGGTGTCGATCAGGATCAGCTTCGCGCGGTCGCCCTTGGCGCGATCGAACGCGCGAACGATCTCGGGCGTCGCCCAGTCGCTGGGGTAGTTTCCGGTCAGCACGACGGCGCCGAACTCGCCCGACTGGGCGCGCGACAGGAAGTCCTCGAAAGCGAGCACCTTCGCGCCGCCGCTGTTGGCCTCGAGCACGCGCCGCACGCCGCGCGAGTTCGGGCACTTCTCGGCGCGCACGACGAAGCCGCTGCCGCCCTCGTGCGCCGGCTTGGCGCCCTTGGGGTACACGCGGTCCTCGCCCATCACGGGCACCGGGCCGACGGCCAGCGCGACATCGCCCGGGATCGCGTCGGCCAGCGCCGCGAAGCACTGCGCCTCTTCGCTCGCGAGCATCGGGGAGACCACGATCGCGGCCTTCTTCCCGCTCGAGCGGCACTCGTGCAAGATCTTCGACGCGTCGGCCAGCGCCGCGGCGAAGGTCGCCTCCATCAGCACGCCGTGCTCGCGCCGCATGGGCGTCGAGAGCCGGTCCTCGCGATGGATGAACTTCCAGCCGTATCGCACCTCGTCGGTGATCCACCAGCGGTTGATCGCCTCGTTGTCGCGCGGCTTGACGCGATAGACGCGCCCCTCGTTGTGCTCGAGGAAGATGTTGTCGCCGCTGGAAGTGATCCCGTCGATCGAGGGCGTCGACTTCAGGAACCACACGCGCTGGGCGAAGAGGAAGTCCTTGTCGAGCAGCGCGCCGACCGGGCAGAGGTCGACGACGTTGCTGGCCAGCTCGTTGTTCAGGGCCTTGCCGGGGAAGACATCGATCTGCTCCTTGGCGCCGCGCCCCTCGACCGTGAGTTCCGCGGTGCCCGACACCTCTCGCGTGAAGCGCACGCAGCGCGAGCACATGATGCAGCGATCGGAGTACAGCAGCACATTGGGGCCCAGGTCCTTCTTGGGCTGCTTGATCTTGTCTTCCTCGAAGCGCGACACGCCGCGACCGTAGAAGTAGGAGTAGTCCTGCAGGAAGCACTCGCCCGACTGGTCGCACACGGGGCAGTCCAGCGGGTGGTTGATGAGCAGGTACTCCATCACCGCCTTCTGGTTCTTGACGGCCTTGGGCGAGTCGGTGTAGACGACCTGCCCGTCGCCGGCGGCGACCTGGCAGGTGGGCACCAGCTTGGGCATCGGCTCGAGCTTGTTGTCGTTGCGCGGGTTGGGCGCCCAGACCTCGCCCAGGCAGATGCGGCAGGACGCGACGATCGAGAGCCCCGGGTGGTAGCAGTAGTACGGGATCTCGACGCTGTTCTCGAGGGCGACCTGGAGGATGGTCTTGCCGCTGGTGAACTCGCACTGCTTGCCGTTGATGGTGATGGTGGGCATCGTCGGGCGGTCTTTCGGGGGGGTCAGAGGGGGTGGCGCGCCGCCGCGAAGGGCGGAGCGGAGTGTAGGGGGAAAGACCCTGGGGAGGGCGACCGGTCCATCGCCCTGATCCTTCCCAGATTCACGGGTCCGGGCCCGCCCGGGCCTCGAAGGACCTGACGGGAGACTCTTGCTCTTGCCCGGGTCCGATGTACATTCTCAATCGGACCGACGCCCTCCGCGATGCGCCCCGGGCGGTCGGTTTCGTCTGAGGAAGAGCGGAAGGAACCGTCAACCATGCTGCCCAGAATCGTTGTCGTCGCCGCGGCGAGCGCGCTCGCCGCCGGTGCGTCCGCGGCCATCGTGCAGGGGACCGAACTGGCCCCCTATCAGGATGTCACGAACCAGCTCGCGATGTCCCACGGCGTGATCTTCTCGTCCCTGAACTACCCGGCGGTGACCTTCACCGAACTCGTGCCCGGGCTGTGGGGCATCCAGGGCGCCGAGCCGTGGGCGCCGCCCTCCAACGGCGGGTGGTACAACTCCCCCATCTTCGCGACCTTCGTGAACCCGGCCGACGGCGTGACGCCCGCCGTGGTCAACGGCACCGTCTCGGCGCGCTGGGGCGACGGCGGCGGCGACTTCGACGCCGTCGACATGCGCGCGTACGACCTCAGCAACAACCTCCTCGCGGCGCAGACCTTCACCGGGACGACCTTCACCGTCATCTCGCTCACCGCCAACGGCATCGCGCGCGTCGAGTTCTGGGCGAACACCAACGTCGGCGCAGGGACCTCCGACACCGGGCTCGACTGGCTGAGCTTCCCCACGCCCTTCGTGCCGGCGCCGGGCGCCGGCGCGGCGCTTGCCATCGCGGGCGCAACCCTCGCGCGCAGGCGCCGCTGAACACCACCGCTCGGGAGAGAGACACCACCATGCGAACCACCACCACACTCATCGCGACGACGCTCGTGAGCGCAGGCGCGCTCGGCGCGAGCGCCGCGGCACAATCCATGAACATCGATGTCGGCAATGCCTCGCCCGTCCCGTCCAGCGCCTACGGGGGCCCGGCCGGCTCGGCAGGCGCGTGGAACCAGTACACCGGCGGCGTCAGCGCCGGGCTCCTCGACCTCGCCGGCAACTCCACCGGCGTCTCCGTCTCGGGCACGGGCGGGTTCCTCTCCGGCTTCAACGACCCGCTCACCCTGGGCGACGACGACGCGCTCCTCGACGACTTCCTCAGCATCCCGTTCATCGAGACCTACACCGTCAGCGGGCTCGCTGCCGGCGCGTACGACATCTACGTCACCACCTGGACCTTCGGCCCGCTCTCCACCGGCGTCGATGTCAACAACCTCGGCATGCAGGTGATCGGCGGCGTCTGGACCGGCGGCTTCGTGCCCGGCGCCACCCACTCCCTGCACTCCGTTACGCTGGGCAGCGCGCAGGACCTCGTCATCGACATCTTCTCGATCAACGGCGCGCTCGGCGCGATCAGCGGCATCCAGATCGTCCAGATCCCTGCGCCCGGCGCAACGATCGGCCTCGCGCTGGGCGGGCTCGCGCTCACCCGCCGGCGTCGGTGACCAGCGCGTCACCCCGGAGCATCAGCAGCATCTCCGTCGTGCCCGGGCGGAAGCCGCACGACGCGAAGAACGCGCGGGCCCCGTCGTTGGGCGCCGCCGTCTCGAGCCGGATGCGCTCGACGCCCAGCGCCGTAAACCGCTCGACCGCCGCCGAGACGAGCGCCTTCGCCACGCCGTGCTTGCGCCACTGAGGCAGGACGAACAGGTCGTGGATCCAGCCGGACTCGGGCGTCCAATAGATCGGGACCTCGGGCTCGACCGTGCCGACGAGATAGCCGACGGTCTCCCCCTCGGGCGACTGCGCGACGAGGAAGACCGATCGCGGGTCGGCGGCGCGCTCGGGCAGCCACTTCGCGTACATCTCGACGATGTTCGGGCGAAAGGTGAATCGCTGCGGGTCCATCGCGCGGTGCATCTCGCAGATCGCTTCGACATGGGGCAGCACCGACGGGACATCCGACGCGCCCGCCGGACGGACCGCGAATGACGGCGGCATCTCGGGCGCGCGCAGGCGCGCCTCGAGCAGTTTCCTCACGCGCGCCCAGTCCGGGAGCGTCACGCTGAAGTAGACGGTGTCGCGCGCCGTGCCGTCGTCCATCACGCGATGGGCGCGCAGCGTGCCCTCGCGGATCGCGCCGACGCCGGCGATGGCGCGCTGGCTGCGCAGGTTCCTCGCGTCGGTCTTGAGCGTGACGCGCAGGCGCCCCATCGCCTCGAACGCGTGTCGGAGGAGCAGGAGCTTGCACTCGGGGTTGACGCGCGTGCCGCGGGCCGGAGGCGTGTACCAGGTCGAGCCGATCTCGACCGAGCGGTTCGCGTCGTCGATGTCGAGGTACGAGGTCGAACCCACGACGCGACCGCTCGCGCGCTCGACGACCACGAACATCCGCGACCGATCGGCGCCGGCGCGCATGCCGATCCACTCGCGGAACGACTCGCGTGTCCACTCCTTCGGGCGCGAGAGAAACCAGCGGAAGGTGTCGGCAGGGGTGGCGTCGAAGAGCGCGTCGGCGTGCTCGGCGGCGCGCAGCGGGACGAGTTCGACGGATTCGCCGCGCAAGGGGTCCTGTGGTTGGTTCACGGGGTGATCGTAGATCGTCGCGCGACAGGGGGCGGGGGCGTCAGGATCCGCTCGCCGCCTGCTCTCGCTCGCGGCGCAGACGCTCGAGGCGCTGGCGCTCGCGCTGCTCCTCCAGGCGCGCGCGGGCCCGCTCGAAGGCGGCCGCGAACCGCGGGTCGTCGCGGATCGAGTCGAGGTCCGCGTCGCGCGCGGCGACCTCGAAGCGGATGAAACCGGCCTCGGCTGTCCGTTCCCACGCGTCGAGCGCGCCCTCGATGTCGCCGGTGAGCGCCGCGAGACACGCCATGTTGTACAGGAAGTCAGCGGTCAGCTCCCCGCGCGCCCGGGACGCGAGCTCGAGATGCTTCTCGCGCGCGCGCCGGAAGCAGTCCATCGCTGCCGACTCGTCGCCGACGCGCCGGTGCAGCCAGCCGAGCCGGTACCACTGGTTGTGCTCGGGGATCTCCCAGGCGCCGCGGCGCATGGCGCGCTGATAGAGCGAGATCGCGCGCAGACGCGCCATCCGGGCCTCGTCCTCGTCGCCCGGTCCGGCGCGTCGGTCGTGCAGGTTCGCGAGCAACTCCCACGAGGACGCCTTCTTTGGCTCGCGTTCGAGCACGGCCTGCGCCAGCGCGATGCCCTCGTCGTAGCGCCCCTCGCGCAGCATCGCCCGGGCACGGTCGTGGTCGCTGATCACCGATTGCGGCGCGAACCCGCCCAGCATGCCCTTGGGGTCTTCCCAGTGTGAGAAAGTCACGAACGCCGCGACCATCGCGACGACGCCTGACACCCTGATGACCCAGCGCAGATCCATCGCTCTTCCATACCACGAACATCCCCCCGCTGTTGCCGCCGCCGGCGCGAATCCGCCCCGCCCGACGCCGGCCCTCCCCCTACCCTTCCCACCCATGCCCCCCGACGAGACCAACTCGCCCACCCCCGGAACCCCCGGAACCCCCGGCCACCTCACCGGACGCACGCCCGACCCGGCGCGCTATTCCCAGGGGCCGCGAGGCACGCGCGACTTCTACCCCCTCGAGATGGCCAAACGCCGCTGGATCGAGGAGAAGTGGCGGAAGGTCTCCGTCCGACACGGCTTCGACGAGATCGACGGCCCGCGCTTCGAGCACCTCGACACCTACACCGTCAAAAGCGGCGAGGGCATCGTCTCCGAACTCTTCTCCTTCACCCGCGCCGGGGGCGAGACCGAGTTCGCCCTCCGCCCCGAGTTCACCCCCACCCTGGCGCGCATGGTCGCGGCCAAGGCCAACGCCCTGCCCAAACCCATCAAGTGGTTCAGCGTCGGCCCCTACTTCCGCGCCGAGAGGCCGCAACGAGGACGCCTGCGCGAGTTCCTGCAGTGGAATGTCGACATGGTCGGCGACCCCAGCCCCGAAGCGGACGCCGAGGTGATCGCGTGCTGCGTGGAGATGTTGAGGGAGTGCGGGCTGACGGAGAAGGATGTCAGGGTGCGAATGAGCAATCGGCACCTGATTGCTCACAACCTCGCCGCAATTCAGATGGTCGAGAATATATCGGATGAAGTTCTTCCCACGATCTACGCCGCGATCGATGCACTGCCAAAAGAAGGCCGAACTCGGTTTCGCGATCGGCTCTCGGCACACATCTCGTCTGAAGCCATTGAGCAACTCGAATGGATGCTGGACAACCCTGCAGAAATTCGTGGACCAGATCATACTTACTTGATGGAGAAGGTCGCTGCTACGGATGCTGATTTGACGATGAAGGGCGAGCACTACCGTTTCCGCGATTATGGAACCGAAGTCGCAAAGCTGTATGAGTACCTCGCCAGTTCCGAGGTGGGTACGTTTGTTGATCTCGATCTCTCCATCGTCCGCGGTCTCGCCTACTACACCGGCACCGTCTTCGAGGTCCACGAAGCCAGCGGCGCCGAGCGCGCCATCGCCGGGGGCGGGCGCTACGACAACCTCGTCGAACTGTTCGGCGGGCCTTCGACGCCGGCCGTCGGCTTCGCGATGGGCGATGTCGTGCTCGCGCTCGTGCTGCAGGACAAGGGGCTGATGCCCAGCGACGAGCAGATCGCGCGCGACCTGGGGCTGACGCCCGAGGTGTTCGTGTTCTCGGTGGACGAATCGCTCGACGCGAAGGCCGCAGAACTGCTCGCGCAGTGCCGTCGCGCCGGGATGCACGCGCGCAAGTCCTACAAGACCACGCGCAACGTCGGCAAACTCCTGAAAGACGCCTCGACCCAGCGCGCCCGCTTCGCCGCGTTCGTCGAGCCCTCCCCCGACGGCGCCTCGTTCCGCGTGCAGGTGAAAGACCTGCAGGGCGGCGGGCAGGCGTCGTTCCCAACGATCGGCGAAGCGATCGCGCACATCACCAGCGCACGCTGATCAGAGCCGCGGGCGGAAGCACGCGGCTCGCAGCGACCGTCTTTCACCCGCAGATCAACCGCGACCTGCGCCCGACTCGCGCCCGTCTTGGCGCAACACCACATACTCGCACGCGCTCACGAGCGCCCGGTCGTCCCAGAGATGCCGCGTGCTGCCGTGGCGCGTCCAGAAGTGGGTGCGCGACGCGTGGCCGGGCATGGTCTTGAGGGCACGCGTCGCCCACGACTTGAGCGAGTGCATGATCCGCTCCGGCGGGTGGCCGGGAAGCGTCACCACCGCGTGGACATGGTTCGTGCGGACATTCAGCGCGTGGAGGGCGGCGCCTGTGAACGCGCATCGTTCGCGGATCGCACTATCGACGATCTCCCTCGCGTTGTCGTCGAGATTGATCTTCTGGTGAAGCGCGGACGCTTCGAGCCGCGTGCTTCCGCACGCGGCGCTGATCAGGAGATTGTCAGCTTCGGCGTCGACGCGGCGCGTTTCATTGAGACGAGGGCGACCTGGTTCTCGAGGTTCTGCGCGAGCGTTTCGAGCGAGCGCTTGAGCGCGTCGCCCGACGAGTCGCCGGCCGTCGGCTCGAAGTTGCCGGTCGGGTCGCCCGCGTCGCTGTTCCGGCGCAGCGCGGTGTTGATGGGCACGCGACCGAGGAAGGGCAGCGCGAGGCGCTGGGCCATCATCTCGGCGCCGCCGCGACCGAAGAGGTCGTATTCCTTGCCGTCGTCGCCGATGAAGTACGACATGTTCTCGACGACGCCCAGCACATCGACGCCGAGTTGCTGGAACATCTTGACGGCGCGCACCGCGTCGTCCTGCGCCACCTTCTGGGGCGTGCAGACGATCACCGCGCCGGTGAGTTTCAGCAGCTGCGTCATGGTGAGGGGCACATCGCCCGTGCCGGGGGGCAGGTCGATGACGAGGTAGTCGAGCTCGCCCCACTCGGTCTGCTGGACGAGTTGGCGGAAGGCGCCGTGGGCCATGGGCCCGCGCCAGATCAGCGGCTTGTCGGGGTCGACGAGTTTGCCGATGGTCATGGCTTTGACGCCGTGGAGGTAGAAGGGCTGGAGCATGTTCTCGCGCACGAGCGCGTCGTAGCCGTCGAGGCCCATCAGCGTCGGGACGGACGGCCCGTAGATGTCGCCGTCCATGAGCCCGACGGCGTGCCCCTTCCGCGCGAGCGCGACGGCGAGGTTGACGGCGATCGTGGACTTGCCCACGCCCCCCTTGCCGGCGCCGACGGCGATGACATGGCGCACGCCCGGGATGCCCGAGGGGCTGTCCTGTCCGGCGTCTGTCGCGGCCTTCTGCCCGAGCGGGATGGGAGAATGGCCCTGCGCCGACGGCGCGTTCGCCTGGACCTTGGTTCCTGCGGATGCGCCCTCGAACTCGACGGAGAGCGATTTGAACTCCTCGTCGCGCGACGCGAAGAGCGAGCGGACGGCGGCCTCGAGCCGGGCGCGGACCTCTCGCTGGGAGTTGGGGTCGTTGGACGCGAGGGCGATCGTGAGGCCGACATACCCGTCGCAGGCCGTGGCTTTGCGCACCGCCCCCAGCGCCGTGAGGGGGCGTCGGAGCTCGGGGTCCTCGACGCGCGTCAGGGCGGTCAGGATGTCGTCCTTGGAAATGCTCATGGTGCTCTGCAATACGGGGAGCGGCTGGTCGTTCTGCGGGTGACGACCCGATCGTATGACGCGTCGCGCCGGGAGACCCCGGAAGATCCCCCGGGCGCGACGGGCCGGACAACGAACTCCCTTGCTCCGTCCTTCCCGGGCCGCCCAGGCGGCCCACTGGGGGACGACAAAAGAAAGACCCGGCGTGTCCTCGCCGGGTCTTTCCCGTTGTGTGCTGCTGCCTGTCAGGCGGAGGAGATCCGCCCCCTTGTCTGTGAAGGGAGTTCGAGAGACCCCAGCGGGGCGCGTCCTGGCGCACCCGCAACTGCCTTCTCTCTACTGAGCGCAAACCGTCCCGAAATTGGACAGGACAATGTTGAGATCTGAGAAATTCACGATCCCGTCGTCGTTCACGTCGCCGGGGATCCCGGATCCCACCTGCCCGAAGGCCGAGAGGACCGCGTTGAGGTCCGAGAAATTAATGACCCCGTCGCCGTTGGTGTCGCCAGGGCAGGGCTCGCCTCCTGCGGCGGCGCGCGAGAACCCGCGGACGATGTTGACGGCGAGCGTCACCGCGCTGGGCGGAGAGTCGCACGGGGGGAGCATGAGCCCAACCGCGGCGGTGAACTCCGCCCCGCCCGCGCTCGGCGCGAAGCTCAGCGAGAACGATTCCATAGGCAAGGGCTCTCCACCAGACCCTGCGTGGCTCGGCCCGCGAGGGTTATCGCACGCGCCGCCGAACTGCGCGGCCTCGAGTTGGAAGAACACGTCAAAGAACGAGTCGATCAACAGCGGGCTCGTCAGGTGATTGAGCGTGAGCATGCCTTTCCCGAAGGGGTAGAACTCGGCGAAGCCGAACGGCTCGCCGGGCATTGACATCACGCCGGCGTCGACGATCGCCAGCGGCGGGCCGTTGGGGCTCGGCGTGAACCGCACGGGCAGAGACGCCTGGATCAGGTCGCCGGGGTTGGGGCCGGTCCCGTCGTTGAGGATCGTCCACTCGTAGCGCGCCCACCGGTCGTTGAGCACGACGGTGCGCAGCTGCGCCGCGCGCGGCATGCCGTTGACGAGCACGGGGATGTTCTGCGGCGCCTCGGACTTCAGCGTGATCTCTTCCGTGGGCGAGGGCAGGCCGACCCAGTTCAGCATCGAGGGCATGCCCGGGTCGGGCTGGAAGACGAACGCGGCGGCGCCCGATTCGCCGTCGTCGCACTCGTAGGCCGGCGGGACGCTGTCGTCGACGATCGCCGCGCCGCCGGCGCACGCCTCGAGCATCGTGCCGTCGCTGAAGAAGCCGCTCAGCACGCCGATCTGCTCGCAGCCCGAACCTCCGGAGCACATGCCCCAGCCGCGGCTGACGACGGGCATGTCCACGCTCTCGCCCGGCGCGAGCGTGATCGTCGAGACGATCTCGGGGATCGCCGGGTCCGCCGGGTTGGGGGGCAGGGGCAGGCACACGCCGGGGGGCAGGTCGTTCGCGAAGCCGAGGGGGAAGTTGTCGCCCTGCACGGGCGCGGCGATGGAGTAGACGAAGAACGGCTCGGAGCCGGGGTTGAACAGGTCGATGGTCGGCTGCGTCGCGGAGTTCTTGTTGCGCACGACGAAGTCGCCGGTGTAGGTGTGCACCGGGTCGTTGTTGGTGATGCGATAGAGCGACGCGATGTGGTCGCCGGCGTGCGCGGGGTCGTTGGGGAAGTTGAGGATCTCGACGTTGAGGCGCGGCTGCGTCGGATCAGCCGGCGAGGGATCGACGACCGCGAGGCAGGTGTCGCCCGAGTTGGTGAAGCGGTTGCCGTTGGCGAGGGTGACGGTCGCGCTGCCGATGACGGTGTAGATGCCGGTGGGGATCGCGGGCTGCTGCAGGCGCAGCACGTTCACGACGCGCTGGGTGACGACGCCGACCTGGGGGTTCATGACGTCGATCGAGCCGGCGCCGACGAGCTGGTTGGCGCTGTTGAAGACGCCCAGGGTGATCTCGAGGCGCACCGCTGTCGGGCAGTTCTGCGTGGTGATGAAGTTGCTGACCAGGAGCGGGAAGGTGGGCGTGATGATGGGCCCGATGAGGGGCTGGCGCACCTGCTTATAGATGACGGTGGACGCGGTGCAGGGTGGCGTGGGCGCCGGGCCCTGCACCCCGCCGCGGGTTCCGCCGCAGGCGAGCGCCGGGGTTGAGGAGAGCGAGGCGATCGAGACGAACGCCGCCGCGCAGAGCGAGGGTGTCGCGGCGCGGGCCAGTCGGGACAGGGTCGTGGTGATCACGGGCCACCTCCAACGCGCGCCGGTGGGCGCGCACGAGTGCGATCCGGAATTTCGGATACGCAGTGTCCCACACCGGGTTGGGCGTCGACATCGGGGGTTATCCCCAGTTCTGCGCCCCGTACACCCTGCAAAAACGCCCCCCGGAGCGCCGAAACGACGCCCCGGGGGGCCAGCGGAGGTCTGCGCACCGCGGGCAGGAACCAAGGACCCAGGAGACAAGACACAGGGACCCGCGGCGGCATTCTGGAAACGAGACAACCCCGGGTCAGTCGCAGGACTGCCCGAAGGCGGAGAGAACGAGGTTGAGGTCGGCGAAGTTGACCACGCCGTCGGCGTTGAGGTCGGCGGGGCTGGTGATGTCGTTGGCGCCGAAGGCGGAGAGCACCGCGTTGAGGTCGGCGAAGTTCACGGCGCGATCAAAGTTCGTGTCGCCGGCGCAGGGCGTGGGGAGGTAGTGCGTGACGAGGAGCTGCTCGCGCAGGCCGACGGGCTCGGCGAAGTCGCTCCGATAGAGCAGCACGAGCAGGTCGCTTACGCCGTCGCCGTTCAGGTCGCCGGGCGAGACCAGCGCGTTGCGCCCGCGGCTAAATTCAGAACTGAAGGGTCGAGGGAAGCCAGAGAAGACATCGCTCGTCTCGTCGTTCAGGTTTCCGGCTGCGAAGAACGCCTGGCCCGTCCGCCCGCACGAGGCGACGACGAACTCCCGCGAGGAATCGTCGTTGTCGTTCAGCAGCACGCTCCCGGCGAAGGCGTAGTCTGGGAAGCCATCGCCGGTCGCGTCGCCGAGTGGGATGATGGCGAACCCGGCCCGCGCGAGGCGAGGGCGCACCCCGTCGTCGGCGGGCACGACGACGAAGGGCTGGTGCCGGAAGGATTCCTGGTACACATCGACCGCCTGTGGGCCGTCGGGCGCGGCGCTGCTGATCACGGGCAGGGCGGCGTCGGTGTACGGGAATGTGCGGCTGACGGAGACGCCGATGACGACCTCGCCTAGGCCGTCGTCGTCGAGATCGCCGAGCAGCACCGCGCCCGCAAGGATCAGGCCGAAGGGCAGTCCGCTTGGATCGCTGGAGTACACCGCGTGGAGGGTGGGGGGCCCGAGGCGGATAAAGTCGACGATTCCCTGTCCGTGCAGGCGTGTCGACAGGATCTCTCGGGCCCCGCCGGCGCGGACGCCGAGGTCCACCATCGCGTACCCGCAGAGTGCCTGCGACGACACCGGCATGTTCGCGGGGCGCAGGGTCGTCAGCGTGTCGGCGTGGGGCGACCAGACGGCGTTCGTGTCCGCGAGGCTTGCTTGCACACGACCGAGCAGGAGGGTTCCGTCGTCGTAGGGGAGCATCGAGAGTCCCCACGGCTGGCTGCCGGGCGCGAATGGCTCGCGCAGGACCTCGCCGGTGGCGCCCGAGTAGACCCGGAGCGATGCGGCGGTCCCGAAGGCGCGCCCCGCCGCGATGTCGGGCTTTCCGTCGTCGTCGAGGTCGTCAATGACCAGCGCCGAGAGGTGGGCGAGCTTGAAGTGGCTCGGGGCCGCGGTCGTGTCGCCGGGCAGTTCGAGAACGACCGCTCCCGTGCGACCGCAGCGCACCACCGACTTGAAGATATCGGGCGCCGTGAGCGGGACGGCGGAGTTGGGGTGGGTGAGCAGGTACTCGCGCACGCCGTCGGCGTTGAGTTCGTCGAGGAGGAGGATCGACCCGAACACATTCACCGTCTGCTGGAGCTTCACGGAGTCAAGGATCTCGACAGCGTCAGCGTCCGCGACGATGTCGCGGGCGAGAGGCCCGCCCATCGAGGAAGCGGTGGCGCCAGCCAATGCCGCAAGAATCGCCGCGGCGGGGAGGGATCGGAACGCGGTTCGTGACGCGAGCATGCGTATTGCCCTTTTCGGCTGCGTGTGGCTCAGTCGCAGGACTGCCCGAAGGCGGAGAGCACGAGGTTGAGGTCGGCGAAGTTGACCACGCCGTCGGCGTTGAGGTCGGCGGGGCTGGTGATGTCGTTGGCGCCGAAGGCGGAGAGCACCGCGTTGAGGTCGGCGAAGTTCACGGCGCGATCAAAGTTCGTGTCGCCGGCGCAGGGTGTGGGCATGTAGTGCGTGACGAGGTAGAGCGAGATCGGCGGCTCGAAGGGGTCGGCCGAGGTCATCATCACGACGAGGTCGTTGACGCCGTCGCCGTTGAGATCGCCGGGGGACACGAGAGAGTGGCTCCGCGCTGCCCAGTCGCCAGCGCTTGAGTTGCGCGGCGTCGAGGTCGTGATCTGCTCCACTGGGTCGATCGAGTCGGTGGTGAGCGCGAGGATGGTCTGTCCGGTGCGCCCGCACTGCACGAGCACCGCATCGCTGCTTATGAAGGACGGGAAGCGGACCTCGGCGACGACGGCGTAGTCGTTGAACCCGTCCCCGGTGATGTCTCCCAGCGGCGCGAGAGCGCTGTTGGGCAGGATCAGCGTGGCGCCGGGGAACGAGGCCGTGGGGTGGTGACGCCCGATCCAGGCGCCCGTGGCGCCGTCGAGGACCGGCAGCGCGCGCATCGGCAGCGGGTTCCCGAACGTGTCGTCGACGACGATCTGTCCGGTGACGACGATCTCGTCGACGCCGTCGGCGTTGAGGTCGCCCAGGATGGCTGCGCCCGCGTGGATCGCGCCGAGTTCGCCTCCGGCCGCGGAGAACTCGCCGCCGATGCGGGCGAGGGGCTCGCTACCGAGGAGTTCGGTGGCGAAGTAGGCGCCCGAGCCGCTCCTGTAGTGCGTGAAGTGGATGCGTCGCTGGCCTTTGGAATCGAGGCCGAGGTCGAGCATCGTGTAGCCGGAGATCGTGCTGTTTGTGGTGTCGAGGCCCTCGGGCGCGACCGGCGCGAATGTGTTGTCGGCCAAGGACCAGCGGCGCAGAGGCGCGGTCGCAAAGGGCGCGAATGTTCTGCCCAGCAGCAGTTCGTCCGGCGCGTCGGCGCCGTGCTCGGGCAGGATCGATATGCCCGAGGTCCAGGTCGACGATCCGCCGAAGCGGTTCAGCTCCGCGCCGTCCACGCCGCTGGAAACCTGCAGGACGGGGCTGCTCGACGACACGCGAGACGCGACGAGGTCGCGGACCCCGTCGCCGTTGAGATCGCCTACCAGCACAGCGGCCTGATGCGCGTTGCGGAGCGGGAGGAGGACCGGATCGCGCTGCGTGAGCGGCGCCAGCGTGGCGAAAACCTGACCCGTGCGCAGCGAGCGGATCCGCGCGACGAACGGATCGAAACGCGTTTCCTGCCCGTTCTCCAGGTGGGTCAGCAGGACCTCGCGCACGCCGTCGCCGTCGAGGTCGTCAAGCAGGTGCATCGACGCCCGGTTTGGGGAAGCGGAGGAGAAATCCGGCCCGCGCACATAGAGCGTCTCCGCGAGGTCCGCGTCCTGCAGCAGACGCTTGACGGGCGGGGCGCCCAGCGACGGGGTCGCGCCGGAGAGGGCGACGACGAGGGCTGCGGCGGGGATGCATCGAATCGCGGAACGGGACGGAAACATACAGAATGTCCTTTCCAACAAGTCGCGGCTCAGTCGCAGGACTGCCCGAAGGCGGAAAGCACGAGGTTGAGGTCGGCGAAGTTCACCACGCCGTCGGCGTTGAGGTCCGCCGGGCTGGTGATGTCCTCGGCGCCGAAGGCGGAGAGCACGGTGTTGAGATCCGCGAAGTTCACGGCGCGGTCGAAGTTCGTGTCGCCGGCGCAGGGCGTGGGGAGGTGGTGCGTGACGAGGTACTGTGTCTGCGTCGGCGGCGAGGCGCTGGAATCGACAACCGACACGAGCGCGAGGAGATCGTCGGTCCCATCGGCGTTGAGATCCCCGGGTGAAACGACCGAGTCCCGGCGCACCGTGTAGGGTCCGGCGAGAATGGACGACGTCAGCCGCACGGTCGGTTCGAGCCCCCCGGTCAGCGCGAGGATTGTCTGTCCCGTGCGCCCGCACTGCACGAAAACGACATCGGACACTGGGGCCGGCTCGGAACCGTCCGACTCGCCCGTCACCAGCGCGACGAGCGCGTAGTCTGGGAATCCGTCGCCCGTGATATCCCCCACCGACGCAACCCAGCCGGTGGGGAGGATCACCGACGGTTGAAAGTCGGGGACCAGCGCGAGGTCGATGGACGGGGTGTGCAGACCGATCACCTGGCCGCTGTCGCCGTCGAGCACCAGGGCGGCGAGCGTGGGGTCGTCGCTCGACCACGCGCCGGCGGAGAGTATCTCGGGGCGCCCGTCGCCGGTCAGATCGCCGAGCAGTGCCGCGCCTGCGAAGGCATGACCGCTCTGGCAACCGCTCATCGCGTCGCACACCACGCGATCGTCGAAGTCGAACGGATCGATGCGCAGCCGGCCGTTCGCCGAGAAGCCAAGACCCGAAAACCCGAGCAGGTACGCGTGTCGCGAGATATGGAACTCGTGCCCGCGCTCGGGGTGATCTCCCAGGTCCAGCATCACATACCCGTGCGCGACCTCGCTCGAGATCCCCGGCGCGGCGGGCGACTCGGTGATTGCCCCCGAGGCGGGATCCCAGATGCGAAACCCCGTGAACGCGGTCAGACTCAGCCCTCCCCGCGTTCGCCCCATGAGAACGCGGCCCTGGGCGGCATCCCCCTCCGACGGGAGTCTCGCGAGCGAGAGGCCCCATCCGCCGTTGTCGCCGTTGCTGAAGATCGAACCGGGGAGCAGCGCCCCGTCTGCCCCGGAATACGCGCGGAGCGCGGCGCGCTGGGAGATGTTGACTCCCATCAGCAAGTCGGGAACCCCGTCCGCGTTGCGATCGCCAAGCCAGAGCGCGGCGGTGTTTGCGTACGCGAGCGAGTTGGGCTGCCTGCTCAGCGACAGCAGGGGCATGTAGGTGGCTGGATCGATGATCTCGGTCCGATACCACGACCCTGTCCCACCGGGCCAGTGATGCGGGCTGGACACGAGCACCGTCGGCGCGTCCCCGAACGGCCCGCCCCGAAGCACGTGCAGCGAGCCGGCGTTGGTGAGTTCAACGCTCAGCGCGCTCGAGGTGAAGCGCACGTCCGCCCGATCCGCGTCGGCGAGCAGATCTCGCACCGGCGAACCGGCCAACGCGCCGGCCGCCAACACTGCCTTCATCGCGAACAGGACTGATGTGGTTCGAGTGTCCATCGTGTGCCATCCCATGAACGAGTGCGGTTCAGTCACGCGGCTGCCGACACACCGGGGCGAACGAGGTCGCCGGGGGTTGCTGGCGTCAATGGGCCGGAAGGGCGGCGGAAGGCCATCGGGGTGCTCCGGGAAGGGCGACCTGACAGGGGCGGCGGGCCCGAGAAAAAATTTCTCGATTCCGTTTGCGTCGCTCCAGATCTGTGGCATGTTGCCAAGTTGAAGCAAGCGAAAGGCGATACGCCGCCCGCCCCGAACGGGTTTCTCGTGTCGGGTCTTTTTCCGTGCGCGTGTCCCGTGGGGGTTCTGTTCGGATACGCTGCCCGAGGTGGAAACGCAGGCCCACATCGCGCTCAAGGCCGGGGCACGCGCCTTCCTTCTGGATCGTGGCGCCCGGGCGGTCGCGTGCGAGGTCCGCTGCCCGATGGGGCGCCGGGCGCTCGATGTGGCCGGCTATTTCCCACGCTCGCCGCGCCACAGCGAGGCAGAGTCGGCCCAGACGGGGCTCTTCACCGACGCCCGGGCCGGGCTCCGGGCTCGCGACGGCGCCCGCGACGCGTCCAACGCGTGGACGGGTGAACAGCTCCGCGCGCGCACCGTCGTCGTCGAGTGCAAGGCCACGCGCGAGGACTTCCTGCGCGACGGCTCGGAGCGCGACGAACTGCTGAACGCGCGCGACGCGCTGCTGGCGCGCCGGGAGAAGGTCGAGCGGTCGCTGCGCGATCGCGGCGTGGGCGCGCCGGCGGAGCCGATGCTCTTCGGCGACCTCGCGCAGTGGGACTTCTCGACGGTCGACAGCCCGGCTCGGCGCGAGATCCTCGCGGAGTTGTCGCTCGTCGAGCGCAAGCTGCGCGGGCAGACGAAGTTCTTCGAGATGACGCGCTACCGGCTGGCGGATGTCCTGCTGATCGCGGCGCCTCGCGGCATGATCCGACGCCGCGAGCTGCCCGAGGGCTGGGGCCTGCTCGAGTGCTCGAGCGCGTCGCTGCGCGCGTGGGCGAAGGCCGCGGCGCGCGACGATCCGGCGCCCGCGCCGTCGCTCTCGGTCGTCGTTCGCCCCCCGGCGCTCGACGCGCCGCCTTTGTGGAGAGAGCGCCTGCTGCGCCACATCGCGTACGCGCTCACGCGCGACGCGGGCGCGTCACAGGGCGCGGTCGGATCGCCACGCCTGCGCGATGGGCATGCGCCGGCCCGAGCCGAAGGCGACGCCTGAGACCTTGATGCCGATCGCGGCCTGCTTGCGCTTGTACTCGTTGAGGTCGATCAGTCGCACGATGCGCGCGACGTCCTTCGGGTCGAAACCGGTCATCGCGACGATCTCGCGCGGGTGCAGGCGCTCCTCGACGAAGAGCTCGACGAGGCGGTCGACGACCTCGTAGGGCGGGAGCGAGTCCTGGTCGGTCTGGTTGGGGCGCAGCTCCGCGCTGGGGGGCTTGTCGATGCTGGATACGGGGATGGGCGCCCGGGCGAAGCCGCTGTCGAGGTGGTTCGCGTTGATGTGTCGCGCGAGCCGGTAGACCCACTCCTTGGTGACATCGGAGAGCACCGCGAGCCCGCCGTTCATGTCGCCGTAGAGCGTGCAGTAGCCGACCGCGAGCTCGCTCTTGTTGCCGGTGGTGAGGAGCAGCGCGCCGGTCTTGTTGCTGAACGCCATGAGGGTGAGCCCGCGCAGGCGCGACTGGATGTTCTCTTCGGTGACGCCGGGCTCGGTGGGCAAGCCGAGCGAAGCGAACTGGGGCGCGAGCGTGCGCTCGAAGAGCGCGTGGGCGTCTTCGATGGGCGTGACGAGCATGCGCAGGCCGAGCGCGTCGCACAGCGAGCGCGCGTCGTCGAGCGCGTGCGAGGACGAGAAGCGGCTCGGCATCGCGAGAGTCAGGACGCTCTCGGGGCCGAGGGCGGCGGCGGCGATCGCGCCGGTCACCGCCGAATCGATCCCGCCAGAGACGCCCAGCACGACCTTCGAGAACCCGGTCTTGCGGCAGTAATCGCGCACGCCCAGGACGAGGCAGTCATACAGCAGCGACTCGGGCGTGGTGTCGCGCAGCAGGTCGTGGGCGTCGGGGATCGAGGGCCACTGCGCGCGATCGGCCGGAAGGTCGAAGACGACGAGGTCGTCGCGGAAGCGCCGGCCGCAGGCGACGAGTCGCGCGCCGCCCTCGGCGCGCCGGTCGGGGACGAAGGCGATGGCGTGCCCGTCGAAGACGAGCTCGTCGTTGCCCCCGAGCTGGTTGACGCCGCAGACCGCGACATCGGCGCGGGCGGCGTGCTCGGCGAGGATGCGTCGCTGGGCGGCGGCCTTGCCGAGCACGAACGGGCTGGCCGACGCGTTGACAACGAGCGAGGCGCCCTGCGCGACGAGTTGCGCGACAGGGTCGGGCCTGGAGCGATAGCGCGTGATCGCGCCGGCGTCGGCGCCGCGCCACAGGTCCTCGCAGATGGTGAGCCCGACGCGCACGCCGGCGACCTCGACGACGCGCGGCTCGTCGCTAGGTGTGAAATAGCGGTCCTCGTCGAAGACGTCGTAGGTTGGGAGGAGCTGTTTGGAGTAGACGGTTTCGATGCGACCGTTGCGCATCGCGAGCAGCGCGTTGCGCAGCGCCCCCGCTTCAAACCAGGGCGCGCCCACGACCACGAGCATGCCGGGGGCGAGGGCCCCCAGATCGCGCGCCAGCCCGTGGGCGGCGGCCATGGCCTCGTCGACGAAGCCGTGGTGGAGCAGCAGGTCTTTGGGGGGGTAGCCGACGAGGGCCAGCTCGGGCAGCAGCAGCAGGTCGGCGCCGGGAACCAGGGCGTCGCGGGCGGCGTCGAGGATGCGCGCGGCGTTCGCGCTGATCTCGCCGACGGTCGGGTTGAGACGGCAGAGCGCCACGCGCATGGGCGTGATAGTAGGAAAGCCCCGGCCCGGGGGCGCCCGGCCCGGGTCTCGCTCGCTGGCTAGAGTCGTCCGGAATCGACACGGAGCAACCCCCGATGAACCTTCGCAAACCGTTCGTGATCGCGCTGTCCGCCGGGCTTTTGCTGGCTTGCCCGCTGGCAGGGAGCGCCGAGATGGAATCCTCTTCCCAGCAGGCCGCCGCCGGCGCGCCCGAGTCCGTGCGCCTCGCCGCGTTCTTCGAGGCGGGCGAGTCGATGCGCTACTCGATCGGCATCGCGACCAACGTCACGCAGACCGAGGGCGAGGGCCAGCCCATCACGCTGCGCCTCGAGCAGTCGCTGACGCTGGACCTGTCGGTCGCGAGCGTCGACGAGCGCGGCGCGGTGCTCGAGGGCTCGGTCGTGGGCGTGAAACTGGGGACCGACTGGCGGGGGAACTTCTACGAGTACGCCTGGCCTCAGCTGACGACCGAGGCGCCGGCGGTCCCGATGCCCCCCTTCGTGCTGCTGCGTCTGATGGGCGAGCGGGCGCGCGAATCGACGCTGCGCGTGCGCGTGGACATGCCGGTGGATTCGACCCCCGGGCGCGTGACGGTCTCCGGCTTCGAGAGCCCGGCGACGGCGCTGGACAACCAGGCGGTGTTCGACATGAGCGTGCTGGGGATGATGGCCAACGAGCAGCTCGGCGAGGCGCTGACCTCGGCGTTCTTCGTGGAAGGCGCGCTCGACCGGCCCCGTCGCGCGAAGACCGGCTGGCAGAGCACGGAGCGCGTGGAGATGGGCGCCGCCGGCGCGATCGAGATCGCCACCGAGTGGGCGGTCGACCAGATCAGCAACCGGCTCGCGAAGATCGACGGGCGCCCTCGCGCCGCGGTCCTGCCCCCGGCCGCCACGGACCCGACGGCGCCGACGGTGCGCATCGCCGACCAGTCGGGCTCGGTGATGATCCTCTGGGACCACACGCGAGGCCTGCTGCAGCGCCGCGAGGCGAAGCAGTCGATCACGACGGTGTGGACCATCGGCGCGATGTCGCTGACGCAGAAGCAGGAAACAACCGCCGCCGTCGAGCTGCTGACCCGCTGAGGGCCCTCAGCGGAGCTCTTCGGCGTTCGGCGCTTCTTCGAGCGTCTCGCCGAGGGTGCGCTTCAGGACGAGCCTGTCGAGGCGCATGACGCCGGCGGCGATCACCGCGAACACGCAGAAGAACGCCGCCTCGGCGCCGGTGACCGCCAGCGCGAGCAGCGCGACCTCGTTGATCGCGTCGTCGTCGAGGTTGAGCAGCGACGCGAACCACGCGAGGCCGCCCTCTCGGAACCCCAGCACGCCCCCGGGCGACGCGCTGCCGATCATGTAGTACACGGTCGCGTCGAACACCGCGCGTTCGATGGGCAGCGAGATGCCCATCGCGGCGGCGACGACGAGGAACCGGCCCGCCTGCACGCCCGTGTCCAGCAGCCGGAAGGTGCACGCCCACAGCATCACCGGGGTGTCTCGCACCACGACATACGAACCAAGCGAGAGTGCGCGCAGCCATGCGACGCGCTTCGACGCGAGTTTCCCAAGCAGCGAGCCGATCACGGTGCAGACATACGCGCCGGCGACGCCCAGCGGGACCCAGCGCCAGCCGATCTGCGGCGCCAGCGTGGACGCGAGCAGCATCGGGAAGAACGCGCCGATCGTGCTCAGCCCGAAACCGAGCATCCAGGGGACCATCAGGCGCATCGACACGCCGTCGCGCTTGTTGTGGATCAGCACGCGGACGATGAAACTCGTCTTGAAGGGCAGGAACGCGAGGAACGACGCGACGGCGTTGGTCAGGATGCAGCTCAGCGCCGGAACGGGCCGCACGGGCTTCGACGCGATCCAGAAGCCAAGCCCGTTGATCACGATCGTCGCCAGGTTCAGCAGGAACATCACGAAGATCAGCAGCGGGCCGGCGCGCAGCAGGCCCTGGATCGACTCCTGGTTCTGCGGCGTGAACGCGAGCCGGATCGTCCATACGAACAGCACGACGCCGATCGCCGCGCCCAGCGCCTGCACCGCGATGCGCACCGCTGGGTGGGCCTTCACGGGTATTCCTGACGCGTGCAGCGGATCATGATGTCGTTGAGCAGCACATGGGGCGGCTGCGACACGATGAACGCGATGGTGTGCGCGATGTCCTCGGGCTCGAGCACGGGGCCGATGGACTCCATGAACTGCCCGAAGGTCACCGGGTCGTAGCCGGCGCTGTCCTGGAACTCGCTCCTGACCACGCCGGGGTGAATGGCGCTCACGCGGATTCCCTTGGGCGCCAACTCCCGCCGGACGGCTTCGGCGATGCTGGTGATGGCGAACTTGGTGCTGCCGTACATCGAGGAGAAGGGCGAAATGTGCTTGCCCACGCTGCTCGAGAGCACCACGATGTCGCGCGCGGCGCGGGGCCAGTCCTTCGCGTGCTCCGCGTCGGCGCTCAGGCGCGTGCCGGCCTCTCGGATCAGCCGGGCGGCGCCAAGCAGGTTGAGACGGATGATCTCCTCCCACTGCGTGTCGTCGGACGACATGGGCGACCCGCGCAGGCCGCGGCCGGCGTTGACGACCACCAGGTCGGCGGTCTTGCCGAACTCGCGCTGCGCCGTGTCGAAGAGGTCGGCGATGACGGGCTGCTCGACGCAGTCGCCCACGACGCCGACGGCGCGCCCCCACCCCTCTTCGGGCCTCGCGTTGATCTCGCCAACGAGGGCGTCGAGTTTCTCGGCGCGCCGGGCGTTGACGACCACGCTCGCGCCGGCAGACGCCAGCTCGAGGGCCGTGGCGCGCCCGATCCCGGAGGAGGCGCCGGTGATGACCGCGATGCGGCCGCGCAGTGGCGAGGAGTGTGGCATACTGATGGTCCGATGGAGCGAGCGGGCGAGGATGAACGACGGTCCGGCGTGAGCGTTCAGGGGTCGCCCAGCGCTGCCGCTGAGGGTACGCGCGCAGAGGGGGGCGCGGTGCGAACCGGGGTCTGGACGGTCGCGCTGCTCCCGGAGTTCGGCCCCTGGGCGCTCGCGGGCTGGCAGAGGTCGATCGTGATGGGGCTGGGGGCGATGGGAGCGATGCTCATCATCGTCGCGGCGGTGATCGCGATGTACTTCGTGCTGGGCGTCGAGCTGGCAGCAGCGATTTTCACGGCGGGCTCGGCGGCGATCGCGCTGATAGCGCTTCTCTGCCTGTGGACCATGTCGAGCGCCGGGCGCGCGTGGAACGCGCTCGCTTCCCCCGAGGGCGTGCGCGCGGCGCTCGCGCGCCGAGGACGACCGTGGGACGACAACGAGCACGAGCGCGCGCTCGGCGCGGTGAGGGCCGCGTGGCCCGCGCACCGGCGACCCCGCTGGGAGCGCCTGCAGGCAGCGGCGGCGGCGTTCGAGTTGCCTGCCCCTCGCGCCGTGGTGATCGACCCGACGGGGCGGTTCAACTCGCTCCCTCGGGAGACGCGGCCGGATCTTCCGGAGCCCGAGGATGTGGGCGGGTGGGCCCGTGGCGCGACCGCGAAGAAGCGATTCCTGTCGCTCCCGACGATGGGGATGCTCCTGCTGCTGGCGTACATGATCGCGAACCAGTTCATGTTGCAAGGGATCAGCGCTCGCTACGCGCTCACGCTCACAGCGTTCTTCCTGATCGTGCTGCTGCTCGAGCTCTTCCGCCCGGCGCGCCGGCGATTGATCCCCGGCCTCGACGACACGGTCGTCGCGGCGCCCTCGCTCGTCGTCGTGCATTCGCTCAGGCGCACACTGGTCTTTCGCGCCGATGATTCCGTCCTCGTGCTCGCGCGACACCGGCAGAGGATGGGCGAGACCTCCGTCACGCTCACCAGGGACGACGGCGAGCGCGTCGCGCTGCAATACGCGGGCGCCGAGGACCCTCGACTCCTCGCGCTCTGGTCGCTGTGGCTGCACCCCCTAGCGTCGCGCTGGGACGCGTCGAGCGCCGAGATCGTGCCTGAGCACCCACCGATGATCGCAACGAGGGTTCCCTGTGATTGAGCCGCGCTCGCCAGCGTCGGGACAGGGCGCCGAGGCGCGACCGCGCGAGCGGGCGTGGTTTGTTCTGCTGGACGGTTTCGACCTCGTGCGGCAGCGCCCGCGACGCGCGTGGCTCGCTCGCCTCGCGCGGGCGGCGATCGTCGTCAGCATCCTCTTCATCGTGTCGTGGGTCATCGTGTCGGCGCGAGCCCGGGCAGCGCCTGGGTTGTCGTGGTCGGTCTGGGTCGGCGGTTCGGCGCTGCTCGTGGTCCCGGCGATGCTGTTCGTCGTCGCGCTCTTCCTGCCGAGGGTGCATCTGGCGAGGTTGAGAGGGCCCTGGGCGCGGCTCTCGACCCCGGAAGGCGTCGACGCGTTCATCGCAGAGAAGCGATTCTCGGGGGACGATGCGCTGCGCGAGCGACGGCGCGCCGTGCTGCGCGCCTGCTCGCCGCTGGCGGGAGCGACGCGGTGGCACGAGGTCGATCGCGTCGCGCGCTCGTTCGGCGTGGCGCCGCCGGTCGCCGTCGTCGTGGGCGCGCGTGACCGTTTTCCTGCGCTCCGCAGCGCCGAGATCCCCGTTGAGATGCTCGAGCCCGAAGAGATCGGACGGGCGGTGGACGCCGACGAAGCGCGTGCGATCCTGCGCGATCCGAGCGTCTGGTTGTTTCTCCTCGCGTCGGTGACGCTCATCGTGGTGATCGCGCTGCCGCGCCCGTCCGGGAGCGTCGTCAGCCCGTGGGTCATCGCAGTGGCCGGCGCCCTCGTGGCGGCGTGGCGCCTGTTTCGCGCGCCGACGCGCGGGATGCCCGGGGGGCAGCGCTCGCTGGTCGCCGCGCCGGGTCTGGTCGTGTCGCGCGGCGGTGGGCCGGATCGCGTCTTCACGCGCAACGACAGCGTGCTCGTGATTCATCGCAACTTCCGTCGCGTCAGCGGCGCGCTCGCGACCATCACCCGGCGCGACGGGGAGCGGGAGGCCCTCGAGTTCCCGAGCGAGCGCGACCCACGCCTGGTCATGCTCTGGCGTCTCTGGCTGCACCCTAGGGAGTCACGCTGGGACGCGGCGAGAGGCGAGGCCATCCCTCGGGAGGAAGGCGAACCGGAAAAAGGGTTGGAGATCCCGGGCTGACCGGGTACGCTGGGCGCGCGGGGCGCGTGCCTCCGGCCTGGCGCCGGGCGTTGCTGCCGCTGTCCTCGGTCTTCAAGGGAGCACGCCATGCGTCAGCACAACGGGTCATTCGCCGCGGGTCTTTCGGCATCCATCGCGTCGTGCGTCGCGTTCTGCGGCATGGCGATCGGCGCCGACATCCCCCTCAGCGTGCTGAACGCCGGGCCCTCGAGCGAGTCGTTGCCTGTGACCGGCGCCGACCCTGTCGCGTTCATCTATTCGCCGCGCGAGATCGTGAACACGACGATCCCGACCGCGCTGCCCATCGCGAACCTCGGTGGAACCGCGACGCTCGTGCAGAACGCCGCGGACCCGACGGGCGCCGGTGTTCGCAACCGCAGCCGCGGCGTGCTGGCCGTGTTTGATGTCAACAGCGCGAACCCGCCCTCGCTCGTGGTGAAGGCCAGCCCGGGCTTCGAGCCAACGGTCGCGGCCTCGTCGTTCATCTTCCTGACCGAGACCGCCGCGGGGACCATCTCGACGATGGCGCAGCTCGACGCGTTCCTCTCGGGCGCGACGCCGGGCGTCGACTATGTGCGCGTCTTCCTCGACAACCCCGGCTTCACGGGCGGCACAGGGCCCGGCCTGAACTTCACGGACGCCGACCTCGCGCCGACCACGCTCGCCACGGGGGGCGTGGCGTTCCCGGCGCGCGACTTCGGCGTGATCGACCCCGGCGCGCCGGGCAGCGCAGACGGCGGGGAGGGCTCGGTGATGGGGTTCGGCGTGGGCCTGCTCGTGCTCAGCGACGGCGCCGGGTCGGCGGTCCCGACGGAATACTTCTGCGTGCGGACCTCTCCCACGCTGGTGCGCCCGGTGTCGGCGCGGGTCGATTCTGCCGGGATCTTCCTGCTCGTGACGGCGGACATGCCCCTGGTGACCGACGGCGACAACTCCGTGTCTCCGAGCGATACGAACCCGGCGCAGCTGCCCGACAATGTGCTTCGCGCGCGCGTCGACGGCGCCGGGCCGGCGATCCTGCTGTCCGACTTCCTGATGGGGCTTTCCGTGCCGCGGTTCGTGCTGGGCTACGGCGTGTGGGGCGAGCGGCGCGACACGCTGGCGGTCCTGCTGAGCGCGCCGCTGGACGGCGAGGACCTGACGAAGATGCGTGCCGCGACCGTGGGGTTCATCCCCTCGCAGGTGTCGGGCGGCGTGCACTCGTTCGCCGGCGAGGTGACATTCGGGATGATCACGAGCTATGTCCCTGTCGGTGGAGGCGAATGCCCGGCGGGCGCGAACGCCGACACGAACGGCGACGGCGTGATCAACTTCGCCGACCTCAACGCGGTGCTGAGCGATTTCGGCGTCATGGGGGGCGCTGTCCCCGGCGATGTCAACGCCGACGGCCGGGTCGACTTCGCCGACCTGAACGCGGTGCTCAGCGCGTTTGGCGTGAGCTGTTTCTGAGACCGGCCCGGCGGCTCAATAGCGCCGGAGCACGCCCATCACGACGCCCTGGATCTTGCAGTCCTTGACGCGGATCGGCTCGAACGCCGGGTTCGCGGGCTGCAGGCGGATGTGGTCGGTTTCCTTGAAGAAGGTCTTGAGGGTGGTCTGGCCGTCGGGGAGCAGGGCGACGACGCGGTCGCCGTTGCGCGCGATGTCGCGGCGCTCGATGATGACATAGTCGCCGTCGAGGATGCCCTCGTCGCGCATCGAGTCGCCGTCGACGCGGAGCGCGAACGATCCGGCCTTGGCGCCGACGCGCGGGCCGAAGACATCGGTCAGGTCGAGCTCGTCGTTGTCCTCGAACTTCTCGATGGGGTAGCCGGCGGCGATCTTGCCCACGAGGGGGAACTTGAGGGGCTGTTCCTCGTCGGGGACGGAGATGCCCTCAGCGATCGACAAAGAGCGTGCCTTGTTCGGCTCGCGCTTGAGGGCGCCCTTGCGGATGAGCGCTTCGACGTGCTCGAAGACCGTGACCTTGCTCACGCCGAGCTCGTCGGCGAGCTCCTGCATCGTCGGGGAATAGCCCGAGCGCACGCGGCAGTCGCGGATCAGCTTCAGAATCTTCAGTTGCTTGGGAGTGAGGTTCATACTGCACCAGGTTCCAGCGGCGGGCGCCTGACTGGGCGCGCGCCGACGAGGCGAATGTCGAGCGAAGACCACGACCCGGGACGCCCGACGCCGGCGCTGCCGGCCTGCGAGCGAACCACGCGATCGTGCACGAAACCCCCTTGGTCGATTCCCCCTGATGCGCCAGCAGCGTCTCGGCGAGCAGCATCGCCGCCGCCTTCGACGCACGGGCCGACACGCGCACGCTGTCGATGCCGCGCGCCGCCTGCGATCCCTCCGCGTCGCGCCCGGCGCTGGGCGCGTACGCGTCGTCCGCCTGGCCCCTCGCGAACGCGCCCCCCCACCCGCCGCGACCGCCGCCCTGGGCGTTCTCGCCGAAGGTGTCTGCGCTGGGTTCGAGTTCGGCTCGCTCGAGACGCGTGCGGCTCTCGTCGGCGACATACAGGTCGACGAACGATCCGCCCGGGCCGAGTCTGAGCACCGCGTCTGTAGGGATGGGCATGGATGCCTCCGCGTGCGTGACTGCAAGACGCGGGCGACGCCTCCGCGGGCGCCCGTGAGGGACTCTTGAACACGCCCGTCGCGATCCGGCGACGAGCACTCAACGACGGCGCCTCGCGCCGCCCACCTGACCTCCGACTCTCCTCCGAACACCGTCGCGGATTGCCTGTCTGTCCGCATCCCGGCGTCGGGGGGTTGCTTCGGTCTTTGTTCGGACCAGTCTACCCGAGGGTTCGGGCCCGTGCAAGTGTTTTTCGGAAGATGTAGGGTATTTCATCCAAAAATCACCCAAACAGAACCGCCGGAATCGGGCGGATCTACCGCAACCCTTTGATAGGAATCAGTTTGGGCGCGAGTCGCACCGGCGCTCGAAACGGTCGCCCCGGCGCGCGATCAGCCCCTTCAGCTCGAGCATCGTCGCGTCCGCCAGAATCGCCCCGGCCTCCAGCCCCGTCGTCTCCACCAGTTCGTCGAGCGTCCGGGCGTCCTCGATCGCCTCGTAGATCGATCGCTGGCGCTCACTCAGCGCGACGGTCGCGCGCCCCGCCGCGCCCTCGCGCGATTCGGACGCCTCGGGGGTGAACAGCCCCTCGTCGTCGCCCGGGATGGAGAGCCCGCGCGCCCTCGCCGCGTGCGTCCCTGCGTGCGCGTGCCGGGCGGCGTTCTCGAGGATGTCGATCACATCGCGAGGAGAGGTCACCATCGCCGCGCACCCGGTCTTCAGCAGCTCGTTGGTCCCCTCGGCCGACGCCCAATCGACGCGCCCGGGGATCGCCATCACCTCGCGACCCTGGTCCTCGGCGGCGTACCTCGCGGTGATCAGCGCGCCGCTCTTCAGCGGCGCTTCCACCACCAGCACCCCAAGCGACATCCCCGAGATGATCCGGTTGCGCGCCGGGAAGTTCTCCGGGCTCGGGCCGGTGCGCAGGGGCAGCTCGCTGACGATCGCCCCGCCGGCGTCCACGATCTGCGTGAACAGCTCGTCGTTCTCGGGCGGGTAGCAGCTCGCCAGCCCGCAGCCCAGCACGGCGACGGTGCGCCCGTCGTGGGCGCGCAGCGCGGCGCGGTGCGCCGAGGTGTCGACGCCGCGCGCCCCGCCCGAGACGATCGTGAGCCCGGCCTGCGCGAGCGCGAGGGAGAAGCGGTCGGTCTGCTCGATGCCGTAGTGCGACGCGCGCCGGGAGCCGACGACGCCCACGCCGAACAGATCGCGCCGGGGATCGAGCGTGCCGCGGATATAGAGCACCGGGGGCGAGGCGGGCGTCTCGGCGAGCAGCGGCGGGTAGTCGGGGTCGCCCTGCGCGACGATGCGCACGCCCAGCGAGTGCGCGAGGTCGAGCTCGTCGCGCAGCGCGCGCTCGGAGTCGTCGAGCCCGCGCCGGATCTGACGCGCTTTCTTGTCGCCCACGCCCTGGAGGTGCGAGAGTTCGCGGATGGACGCGTGGAGGACGCGCTCGGGCGAGCCGAAGGCGCGCACGGCGCGCGCGATCAGCGTCGGGCCGAGCCCGTCGACCATCGTGAGGCGCAGCAGCGACGACGCCCCCGGGGAACAGACCTCACTCGCGACCGGCGCGGGGTCCATGGGGGCAGTCTACCAAAGGCGATCCGGGGCACAAGGGGGCAATGGGCAATGGGCAATGGGATCAGATCTTCCCCCCTCCCGCTCGCGGGTGCGGGCGGGGGGAGGGAGATCTGACTGGTGCGAAGTCACGCCCTGCTGACGCTCGATCGCGGCGCGCTCACAGCGCGTGCTCTCGCACGAAGAAGATGTAGTCCGTCGCGAAGGGCGGCGTCTCGATGCCGGCGCTCTTCATGTCGAGGGGGATCTGCCCCCGGTGATAGGTCCCGTGGTGCGAGACGTGCAGCATGATGTCGAGGGCGCGCGTCGTGAAGGCGCTGCCGTCGGTCGAGGTGTAGCCGATCACCTCGTCGAGAGCCCCCTCGTGCATCGATCGACAGAACTGCGCCCAGCGCGCGCCAAGCAGTTCGGCGTCGGCGCGCACGCGCGAGAGTGCCGCATCTTTCGGGAACACGGCGCGTCCCTCCTCCCACTCGCCCGCGCCCAGGCGAGACAGCCACAACTCCCCGGCGCGCACCACATGCGCCATCCGCTCGACCGACTTCGCCGGAGGACGCGCCACACCCCCCAGGATGTCCAGCACGCGCAGGTTGGCCCAGCGATCAAACTCGAACAGACGCGACAACATCTCGATTCGGCTCATGGCCGCATCGTATGGGCTCGCGGGGGTGGGCGATGGGCAATGGGCAATGGGCAATGGGCAATGGGCAATGGGCAATGGGCAATGGGCAATGGGCAATGGGATTCGATCTTCCCCCCTCCCGCTCGCGGGAGGGGGCAGGGGGAGGGCGATCTGACAAATGCGCACGCCGCGCGCTCGTCACCGCTCGCGCGGCCGCTCTTCGTTGAACTCCCAGCCGGCCCAGTCCGCGAAGTCCTTGCGCGCTTCCCAGAGCCCTTCACCGACGCCCCACAGACGCGCGTGCACGACCGATCCGTCGCCGAGGATCATCCAGCGGTTGTGGCCCGTGCGGTTCGAGTACCGCTCGGCGCCGCGTTTGTCTCCGGGAAGCATCAGCACGCTCGCGCGACGGAAATCGCGATCCGGCGACATGGTGACGATCCTGTCTTTGTCACCGAAATTATCCCATCGCACCCGATACTTCGGTTCGACGCTGAATGGTCCAGCATCGAGCAGGGTCGCGTGCTCGGGCGTAGCGCCCCGCCACTCGGCCTCGTTCTCGGGGAATCGCCCGGACTCGTCGTGGAAACGCTGAAATGATGCCGCGATCGCTTCGATGCGATCCCGTTCATGCCCAGACTCGGTCAGGATGACTGAACAACTATACGAGCGCGCGACCGCCGGGAGCACCACGACCGCGGCAAGGAGAAACACTCCAGCGATGCTCGCACCAATCCACCTTCGTCGAGTTCGTCGAGTTCGTCGAGAGCCGTTCGGCATGTCTTCCCACTATACGCGACGAGCGTTGCATCTGTTGCTGTCCATGTTGATGCATGACGGCGTCTGCTCTCCGGCCCCCTCTCCCCCCGAGGAAAGAGGGCTGTGGTGAGGGGTTCAGCGCTGACAGTGGTGATCGTTCGCGCGCTCTTCCCGTGTGCCTCGTGCCTCATCCCTCGTGCCTTCTCAGACATACCATCCCCCATGGTCAAATCCGTCCTCATCCTCGCCGGCGATTTCGTGGAAGACTACGAGGTCTTTGTCCCGTTCCAGATGTGTCAGCTCGTCGGGCTGCGCGTGCACGCCGTCTGCCCGGACCGCAAGGCGGGCGAGAAGGTGAAGACCGCGATCCACGACTTCGAGGGCGACCAGACCTACACCGAGAAGCCCGGGCACGGCTTCGCGCTGAACCACGACTTCGCGCGCGTGAACCCCTCGGACTACGACGGGCTGTATGTGCCGGGCGGGCGCGCGCCCGAATACCTGCGCCTCAACCAGCGCGTCCTCGAGATCACGCGCCACTTCTTCGACGCGAAGAAGCCCGTCGCCGCGATCTGCCACGGCCTCCAGATTCTCTCCGCCGCCGGCGTGCTGAAGGGACGCACCTGCACGGGCTACCCGGCCGTCGGCCCCGAGTGCACAGGCGCAGGCGCAACCTTCAAGAACACTGACGCGACCGAAGCGGTCGTCGACGGCAACCTCGTCACCAGCCCCGCGTGGCCCGGCCACCCGGCGATGATGCGCGAGTTCTTCACGCTGCTGGGTGTGAAGATCTCCGTGTGAGATCGCGGTGTTCCCTACCTCTCCCTAGGGAGAGGTCGCGGAGCGAAGCGACGCGGGTGAGTGCTACCCGTTCTTCCGTGCTTCCGGGCCTTGAATGCAAGCAACGCGCACGCCTGCTGGGCCGTGCGCGTTGTGCGGGACGAGGCGATGGAGAAGAAGATGAGAAGGGGTAGCCCTCATCCGTCTGGCTGCGCCAGACACCTTCCCACGGCGGGGGAAGGGGGCGGTACCATCCCGCCGTGTCCTCCACCCCACCCAACGAACTGCATCGCGTCGTCGGCCTTCCCGGCGCCGTGCTTGTCGGGCTCGGGTCGATCCTCGGGACGGGCGTGTTCGTGTCGCTGGGCGTCGCCGCGGGGATCGCCGGCAACGCGCTGCTGCTGGCGGTCGTGATCTCGGCGTTCGTCGCGGCGTGCAACGCGATGAGCAGCGCGCAACTCTCTGCCGCCCACCCGGTCAGCGGCGGGACCTACGAGTTCGGCTATCGCCTGCTCACGCCCGCGCTGGGGTTCACCGCGGGGTGGATGTTCCTCGTCGCCAAGTCGTTCTCCGCCGCGACGGCGGCGCTGGGGTTCTCGGGGTACCTGCTGCGCGCCCTCGCGATCGATCCGGCGCAGTGGAGGGTCCCCGTCGCGATCGGCGCGGTCGCGCTGTTCACGCTGCTGGTGCTCAGCGGCGTGCGCCGGTCCACGCTCGCGAACACGGTGATCGTCTCGCTCACGATCGTCGCGCTGGGCGTGTTCGTGCTCACCGGCTTCCGCGACGCCGCGGGAAGGGCGAATGTCGCGTTCACGCCCTTCTTCGCGCCTGGCGACGCGTCGGACACGCGTCCGGCGTTCGCGCGCGTGCTCGAGGCGTCGGCGCTGATGTTCGTCGCGTACGCCGGCTACGCGCGGATCACGACGATGGGCGAGGAGATCCGCGACCCGCGCCGCGTCATCCCCTTGGCGATCCTGGGGACGCTCGTGATCGCGCTGGCGATCTATTCGCTGGTGGCGTTCGTGGCGCTGGGCGCGTTCGGGGCGACGAACCTGTTCGAAGCCACGCGCGACGCCGCGGCCCCGCTCGAGGCGTCGGCGCGCCACACCGACGGCCCGATCATCGCGCGCGTCGTGGCGATCGGCGCGATCACCGCGATGCTGGGCGTGCTGCTGAACCTGATCCTGGGGCTGTCGCGCGTCGCGCTGGCGATGGGGCGCCGGAGCGACCTGCCCCCGGCGCTCGCGCGCGTCAGCGTCGGCGGCTCTCCGACGATCGCCGTCGCGTTCGTGGGGCTGGGCGTGGGCGCGCTGGCGCTGCTGGGCGATGTGCGCCTGACCTGGTCGTTCAGCGCGTTCGCGGTGCTGGTGTACTACGCGATCACGAATCTGGCGGCGATCCGGCTGGCGCGAGAGGACCGGATGTACCCGGCGTGGATCGCGTGGGCCGGTCTGGCGGCGTGCGTCTCGCTGGCGTTCTTCGTCGAGGTGCGCGTCTGGGCGATCGGGCTGGGGATCATCGCCGGAGGGCTGGCAATCCGGGCAATCTGCCGCGCCACGCTCGCCCGGGCCTGATCCGGCGCGCCTGGCGAGGGAGTAAAGTGTCGCCTCTCTCCACGCCCCCCAGGAGCCCGACATGCCCCGCCTTCGCAGCGGCACGCTCATCGCCATCCTCCCCGGCGCGCTCGCCTGCGCCGTGTTCGCCCACGGGCCCGAGCAGCGCGCCCGCCCGGCGCTCGACGCGCCCAGCGTCTGGCGCGAGGCCGAGCGCGAGACGCTGGGCGACCATGTCCGCCTCACCGACCCCGCGATGTTCGCGCGCGCCGGCGAGGCCTACTTCGACAAGGACATGAAACGCATCATCTTCCAGGCGGTCCCGCGCGGCGACTGGGACAGCGGCGCCAGCGCCGAGCACTACTCCATGTATGTCGCCACCATCACCCGCGACGAGCGCGGGCTGCCCAGCGGGCTCAGGGACATCGTCCGCGTCTCGCCCGACCACAGCGCCAACACCTGCGGCTGGTTCCACCCCAGGGACACGTGGTCGGTGCTCTTCGGCAGCACGATCGTCGAGCCGGCCAAACAGGCCGCCAGCGGGTACCAGCGGTCCAGCCGCGATTATGTGTGGCAGTTCCCCGAAGAGATGGAGATCGTCGAGGTGCGACTGCCCGGCGCGCCGCCGATCGAGCGGGGCATCGCGATCAAGGACTCGTGCTTCTCGCCGATGATCAATCCGCGCCCGATGACGCAGCGCACGCTCTTCGCGCGCGAGGGCTACGACGCGGAGTGCTCGTGGTCGAGCGACGGGCGCTTCGTGCTGTATGTCAATGTGAAGCCGGGCACGAAGGAGGGCGACATCTTCGTGCACGACACGGAGACCGGCGCCCACCACGCGCTGGTGACGGCGCCCGGATACGACGGCGGGCCGTTCTTCTCGCGCGACGGGGAGTTCATCACCTATCGCAGCGACCGCGTGGGCAACGACCTGCTGCAGGTCTTCGTCGCGAAACTCGCCTTCGAGAACGGCGTGCCGACCGGCATCGAGTGGGAGCGCGAGGTCACGGCCAACGAGCATGTGAACTGGGCGCCCTACTGGTCGAAGGACGGGAAGTGGGTCGCCTATTCGACCAGCGAGGTCGGGCACACGAACTACGAGGTGTTCCTGATCGAGTCGAACACAGGCGACCAGGCCCTGCCGGCGTCGGAGCTGGCTCGGAAGCGGATCACCCACACCGCCGGTTTCGACGGGCTGCCCGTCTTCAGCGAGGACGGCCGCTGGATGATGTGGACGAGCCAGCGCCTGTCCGACACCGACGCCCCGGACGCGAACCCGGGCAGCCAGGTGTGGTGTGCGAGGAGAAGGGAATAGGGAATAGGGAGTAGGGAGCAGATCAGAGAGCGGACCCGCAGAGCGTGCCCTGGGGTGCGTGCGGCGTTTGAGCCAACTGCTTTTCACCCTCTCCCCCTGCTGCCTGTTCCCTGCTCCCCAATGCCTTCCCAAAAGAAAGACCGCTCGGCGCGGTGGGCTGCCGAGCGGCGAAGTGCGTCTGCACCGGCTCAATGCCGTGGTCGGGGGTGCGACCATGCTCCCTCTCATGCCTCCCGCGCGCCGACATTCCGTTGTCGCGCGGCAGGCGTCCAACGCCCCAGTGGCGCAGACGCAGAAGGCCCCGCCCGGCTGGAGGCCGCGCGAGACGGTGCACAGAAGTTCGAAGGAGTGAGTTCGGGCGTGCGCGCGATCGGTCGCGTTCACGGGGCAGCGGCCTCGCACCCCACGGGCGAGTTGAACCCGCGTCCACAGAGGGCAGCGGCAAACAACGCGTCGTGTGGTGTCCGGTCCTGACTCTTGGTCGCTGGCGCCTGTGCATTCGCCGGGGACGACCTGCATGCAGTCTACACGGACCGCAAGTTCTTGCAAGACAAAAACAACGGTTCGTGAAGAAGGTTGCACCCCCGAGGGGGCAATCTGGACAACCCGTGTGAAACTGGGCGGTGTCGCCGAGTGCGACCCGCCCCGAAACACCCCTCATTGTGGGCAAGATCCCGGGGTGCGCCCCGAAAAGAACGCCGCCCCGGCAAGGCCTTGGCCGGGGCGGCGATCGTGGAGTCGTCCTTGTTTCATCTGTCGTTCGGCGGCGTCAGTCCTGAATGGGCCCGCGCCCGCCCTGGCCGCGACCGTTCCGGGGGCCGGGGCCGGGGCCGGGGCCGGGGCGCTGGCCCTCGGCGCCGTCCATCGCCGGGCGTCGCCCCTCGGGGCGCTGCCCGGGGCGCTCGGGACGCTCAGGCGCGTCGACCTCGCCCGTCGCGATGCGCACAGCCCGGCCCACGGCGTGCTGGCCGCGCATCGCGCCTTGGTGCAGCGCCTGGAGCGAGCGGTCGCGCACGCGCAGGACCGCCATGATCTGCTGGGCCGACGCGCCCTGGGCGCGAAGCTCCGCGACCTTGCTCGACGCGATCGCGCCGATCTGGGCGTCGGCGTCGATGATCGCGGTGAGGATCGAATCGCGCGCCTGCTGGGCCGCGAGCGTGATCGCTTCGGTCGGCACGCCCTTCTCGCCGAGGGCCTTTACGGTGTCGACGCCTTGCGTCGCGGCGGCGCGCACGCTCTCGAACGCGCCCTCGCGCACCGCGCGCATCTGCTCTGCCGTCGCCTTCGCGACCTCGATGGTCGCCTCGTCGGGCTGCATCATCATGCCGGCGCCGTGCGGGCCCGGGCCTCGATGGGCCTTGTGGCCCTGGGGGCCGTCGGCGAACGCCGCCCCCACGATCGCGCCAGACGCGATCAGGCCGAGCAGCAGGGTCCGAGTGGTGTTCATGGGATTCTTCATGGTGTCTGGGTCTCCGTCCGTGTCGTGCAGGGCGACGGCCGATCCGTCGCTTCTCTCTCCGGCTTGCTCTCGCCCGGGAGAACGACCCGCCCGGGCCCGTATTGCACCCCGTCGACGAAACAGGCCCCCCGTCGCCGGAGGGCCCGCCCGAGTTCACGGACTGTCCGTTCACGCGATTACCGGCGACGCCGGATCATCGCCGCCACGCCGCCCAGCGCCGCCAGCGCGCCGGTCGCCGGGGTCGGGACGACATAGGTCGTGCCGATCGAGTCGGTGGCGTCGGTGGGCTGGAACTCCGTGCCGAAGATGGCCGCGAAGCCGTACTCACCGAAGGGGATGTCCCGGTCACGGAACAGCGCGAGATCGATCGAGGCAACGAAGCGGTCGGCATAGAACTTCGTGCGCGCCTCGATCTCTTCTTCGAACAGCACGCCGCGGAGATACCCCTGCGGGTTGTAGCGCGTCAGCGCGAGCTCGAGGTCGAGCCCGAGGCCGAGACGAGGGAACATGTCCCCGAAGTCGTTCTGGATGGGGCGAGAGCCGGTGGTCGGGTCGTTGTCGAGGTCGAAGCCGATGAATCCGACGAGGGCCGCGTCATCGCTCACGCTTTCCGGCGCGCCCCACGAGGGCTTGATCGGGTTGTGGAACCCGGCCTCGATGATGAACCGCTCGCGGCTCAGGTCGAAAAACGCGTTGATGTACGCGAGGTCGTGCGCGAAGCCCTTCCCGTCGTAGGGGCGGAGCTCGTCGCCCTGGGCGTCGATGTACGCGTTCGGGGAGGGTGCCGCGAACGCCGTCGCGTGCATCGAAAGGGCGACCCCGGCCGCCGCGAGCATCATGGTGATCTTCATGTCTGTCTCCTCTGTGTGTGGGGGAGCGAGCACTCGCTCCCTGTGCACAACCCGGAGCGAGATTCGCGCACAGGGGGTGTCACTGCGAACACCTTTTTTCTCGCGCGCCGGTATCCTCCTCGCGTGGCGAAGACCCGAACAACCTTCCTCTGCCGCTCCTGCGGCGCCGTGCAACTCAAGTGGATGGGCAAGTGCCCGGACTGCGGCGCCTGGGATTCGCTCGAAGAGCATCGCGCCGCGCCGTCCGCCGCGCTCGACCCCCAGAAGGGCCTCGCCGCGTCGTTCGCGTTCGATCCGGAAAGCGCGGGCGAGGGCGTCGGTCTGTCGGGCGGCATCGCGTCTTTAGAATCGCCCGCCGCGGCGCCCATCGGGCAGATCAGCGACGCCAGCGACGACGCGATCGGGCGCCGTCGCATCCCCACCACCATCGCCGAGTTCGATCGCGTGCTGGGGGGCGGGCTCGTCCCCGGGTCCGCAATCCTCATCGGGGGCGACCCGGGCATCGGCAAGAGCACGCTGCTGCTCCAGGCCGCGGCGTCGCTCGCGTCGCGCTCGGTGCGCACGCTCTATGTCACCTCCGAGGAATCCGCCGAACAGGTGAAACTGCGCGCCGAGCGCCTGCGCTTCGACGCGTCGCGCGACGAGAAACCCAACGCGAGCGCCACCAGACGCGTGCGCGAGGAACTCTGGCTCCTCGCCGACACCAACCTCGCGCGCATCGTCGAGCAGGCGCGCAAGGCGCGCCCCGCCGTGCTGGTCATCGATTCGGTGCAGATGATCTACAAGGCCGACCTCGACGCGTCGCCCGGCTCCATCGCGCAGTTGCGTCGCTGCTGCACGGAACTCGTCTACCTCGCGAAACTCAGCGGGATGACGGTGATCCTCGTCGGGCATGTCACCAAAGAGGGCGCGCTCGCGGGGCCCCGCCTGCTCGAGCACCTCGTCGACGCCGTGCTCTATTTCGAGGGCGACCGCCACCACGCGCACCGCGTGCTGCGAGGCGTAAAGAACCGCTTCGGCACGACGCTCGAGATCGGCCTCTTCGAGATGGGCGACGCCGGACTGCGCGAGATCGCCGACGGCGCGGGCGTCGCCGCCAGTTCCGACAAGCCCATGCCAGGCTCGGTGGTCTGCCCCACGATCAGCGGCACGCGCTGCCTGCTCGTCGAGATGCAGGCGCTCACCGCGACCGGGTTCCTGGGCGCCGCCAAGCGCAAGGCGTCGGGCGTCGATTCGAGCCGGCTCGCGATGCTGATCGCCGTGCTGGAGCAGCACGCCGGGCTGCGCCTCGCGGACCGCGATGTGTTCTCGTCCGCCGTGGGAGGCGTGAAGGTCGTCGAGCCCGCCGCCGACCTCGCGCTGGCGCTGGCCGTCGCGGGTTCGCACCTCAAGCGCACCGTCGCGCCGGCGACGGCGGTGGTGGGCGAAGTCGGTCTGGGCGGCGAGATCCGCCTCGTGTCGCGCCTGGAACAGCGCGTGCGCGAAGCGGCGCGCCTGGGCTACACGACGATCGTCGTGCCGCAGGGATCACCCACGAAGCCACTCGTACGCGCGGGCATCGAGATCGTGCAGGTCCGCACGATCACGGAGGCGATCAAGCAGTTGCTGTGAGGTAGAAGGCAGCAGGGAGTGGGGAGTGGGGAGCAGGCCGGATGAGGAGGAAGCGGAGTATGTGACGCGAAGCGCGTGCGACATCGTCGTCGGGTGCGGCGAAGGTCCTCCCCTGCTCCCTGTTCCCTCTTCCCTGCTCCCTCCCGACTCAGGCAGCTTTCCGCTGGCTGTACAGCACGCCCAGGCGATAGCCGCCCTCGCAGGGGACGCAGCGGACGACCGAGCCGGTCTTCCAGGCGCCGTGGACCGGGTCCACGCGGATGGAGAGTCGCGAGCCGATGTCGATGGGGGAAGGCACGACGGCGCCCAGGCCAGTCGCGCTCGCGTCGATGAGCTGCAGGCGCAGGAGGACGGGCATGTCCACCCCGCTCGCGATCACCGCTTGCATAGACCCCCCGGCAGGGGCCCGATCTCCGGCTCGCCGCTCGAACTTCAGCGGCGCGAGCGCATCGCGCTCCGTGTCGTGCTCGTCCATCATGTGCAGGCGGGGGAGATTCGCCACGGCTACGACTCCTTGTCCTGTCCGCGCCGGGGCGGCTACGCGCCCTCGATCACCCGCCGGACGCACGCGACTTCACTCCGTCGCGTGGACCAGCCGGGCGGGGCGTCCGTGCCCGCGGCCTCGGCGTGTCGTTCCGGGCGATCTATCGGCGCTGCCGGGGTCGACCTTGACGACTCGCGCGAGCAAAGTGTGAGAATCCGTCATCCTCACCGACGACCAGCGCCCCGGCGCGCAAGCCGTGGCGCCCCAGTGCGCTGCGCGATCTCGCCCCGCCCCGCCCGCGCTTTCACGCAGAATTCGCGCCGTCTCGCTTGATATCGACGCCCTCGCCTGCCGATAACTCCCCCCCACCGGGCATCCGCCCGGCGCACACTCGGATGGGTCAGAGGAGAGTCCCCCTTGCGCACCGCCTGCGTTCTTTCGGCGATTATCTCGGTCACTGTCTGCGCCGCGCCCGCCGGGCGCCCGGACCTGCGCGGCTTCATCCCCCAGCGCGCCGAGACACTCTTCATCACGCTCCCCACGGCGATCGACGCCCCGCACCACGACGCGCTCGCAGACGGACGCTCCATGCTCGCGCTGCTCTGCATCGATCTCGACGCGCTCCTCGCGCCGCGCGACGCCGACCGGGCCCCCCTGCTCACCGACGCCAGGACCCCAGACCGGGCCCTGACCTTCACCCTCGACCTCTGAGCCGACCCGCCCGGGACCGCTGACTAGCATCGTGCCCCCATCGCCGCTCCCCCTCGCAGGAGAGGGGCGCTCGGGGTCTCCTTCGTTCAACCCCTCCCGCTCGCGGGAGCGGGCAGGGGGAGGGTCTTCTTTTCCTCACGCGATCGCCGAGACCAACCCATGACCGACGCCGCCAACACCCTGCCCAACGCCAAAAAGTCGATGGACGACATCGTCTCCCTGTGCAAGCGCCGGGGCTTCATCTTCCAGGCATCCGAGATCTACGGCGGCATCAACGGCTTCTGGGATTACGGCCCCCTCGGCGCCCAGCTCAAGAAGAACCTCAAGGACGCCTGGTGGCAGGATGTCGTCCTCACCCCCCCCGACGGCCCCGACGGCAAGCCCGTCAGCATGGTCGGGCTCGACTCGTGCATCATCCAGCATCCGAATGTCTGGAAGGCGAGCGGCCATGTCGACGGCTTCAACGACCCACGCATGGACGACAAGGAGACGAAGCAGCGGTTCAGGGCGGATCACCTGATGGGCCTCTTTATTCAAGGCGAGTTCGGCAAGATCGATGTATCGGCACCACGGGAGGGCACGCTGCCCTCAGGCCAACCAGGTCGCATGGTCAGTGATCATCAAGCCGTGCCGAATTTCACTATCATCGCATCCTCCCCCGAAGAGGCGATTCAAGTCCTCGTGGCCGACAAAGCGACGCAGAAGCGCATCGGCTTTGTCGCGATGCTGGACAGAGACGATCCAAACTATTTCACCGCACAGTTCAAACAGGGCGTGAAACACTTCTCGGTTTCGCCGGTCACTGAAGCGCTGAAGTATGAGTACACGCAATTCGTGCCGTCGCCATTCACTAACAAAGCCGGGCATCTCACTCCTCCCCGCGCCTTCAACCTCATGTTCCAGACCTATATCGGCGCCACCGCCACCGAGGAAGACAAGGCCTACCTCCGCCCCGAGACCGCGCAGGGCATCTTCATCAACTACAAGAATGTCCTCGACTCGACGCGCGTGAAGGTCCCCTTCGGCATCGCGCAGATCGGCAAGGCGTTCCGCAACGAGGTCACGCCGCGCAACTTCACCTTCCGCTCGCGCGAGTTCGAGCAGATGGAGATCGAGTTCTTCTGCCCGCCCGACCAGACGGGCGTGTGGTACCAGTTCTGGCGCGAGTGGCGTTTCAACTGGTGGCGCGCGCTGGGGCTGTCCTCCGAGAACCTCCAGATGCGCGAGCACGACCGCGACGAACTCGCCCACTACGCCAAGACCGGCGCAGGCACCGCCGACATCGAGTACCGCTTCCCCTTCACCAACCCCGGCTACGGCGAGCTCGAGGGCATCGCCGACCGCTCCAACTTCGACCTCACCCAGCACGCGAAACACAGCGGCGCGAAGCTCGAGTACTTCGACCAGGAGAAGAACGAGCGCTACATGCCCCATGTCGTCGAGCCCAGCGCCGGCGCCGACCGCGGCACGCTCGCCCTGATCTGCGAGGCGTACACGCCCGACCCCTTGCGCCCCTCCGGCGTCGTCATGAAGTTCCACCCGCGCGTCGCGCCGATCAAGGCCGCGGTGTTCCCCCTCGTGAACAAGGACGGCATGCCCGAGGTCGGCGAGAAACTGCACGCGGAACTGCGGCGCAAGTTCGGCAGCGTGGATTACGACCCCAAGCAGTCCATCGGCAAGCGCTACGCGCGCATGGACGAGGCCGGCTGCCCCTTCTGCTTCACCATCGACGGCGACACGATGACCGACCAGACCGTCACGGTGCGCGACCGCGACACGCTCGAGCAGTCACGCGTCGGCCTCGATCAGGTCTCGTCGTTCCTGCTCGACAGGTTGGCGTAAGAAGGCAGCAGGGAATGGGCAGCAGGGAGCGGGAAGGCCCGCTGCCTCTTGCCCGATCCCCTCCGCCCTGCTGCCTGCTGCCTGCTCCCCACTCCCTCCCCATACACTCCCCCATGAGCAACCAGCCGCGAAACCTCGAGGCGCCGTGGCGCGACGCGTACCTGCGTTCCATGTCTGACGAGGGCGCGGAGGGCGCGTCGCCGGCGCGTTCCGCGAGCGGGTCGTTCCTGCGCGACTACTGGATGAGCCCCGAGCAGGACGAGCAGAACCACGTCATCGCGCGCGTGCCCAACGCGAGCGGCGCGCTCGACGATCGCGAGGGGACCGGGGGCATGATCCTGCTCAACCTCTACCCCTACGCCGGGGGCCACCTGCTGGTGGCGCTGGGCGAGGCGCGCGCGCGTCTGCTGGACTACTCGCCCGCGCAGCGCGCGTCGCTGTGGGATCTGGTCGAGCGCGCCTCGCTGCTGATGGAGCGCGCGCTGCAGCCCCAGGGGATCAACTACGGCGTCAACGAGGGGCGCGCCGCCGGCGCCGGCGTGCCCCAGCACCTGCACGCGCACCTCGTCCCGCGCTGGCAAGGCGATGTGAACTTCATGACGACGGTGGCGAACGCGCGCGTGATCCCCGTGTCGGTCGACGCGACGGCGGAGCGGTACCGGGCGGTCTGGGCCACGATCCGCGCCGGCTCGGGCGTTCGCTGACGGCTGGCGGGTCGTTTCTTCGCTGTTTCTGCCAGCTTGCCCCGCTTCGCGCGGCTCTTCGCCAACATTTGCTTGCGTCCCGCGACACGCCGCCGGATACTGGCCTGGTCAGTCCGGCTCCATCGCCGGCGTGGGAAGCCACCGATGCCAAGCCCCGCATTCTCCGCATTGGTCGCGTGCTGTGCGCTGGGTGTCGTTGCGCCTTCGACGCACGCTCAGGGCGGACGCTCCGCGCTGTTCGACGCCGAGGTCCACACCTCGGGCGGGCTGCATGTCGAGTTCACGCGACCGATCGCGACGCGCGACGACGCCGGGCTCGAGCTGGCGCCCCACGAGGCGCGCTTCGGCGCCGGCGTCGCGATCGCCGGCGCCGCCGCCGCGTTCACCACGATTCACACCGCCCAGAACCGATCTCGCCTGGCGGTGGGTCCCAGCGCCGATTACTCCGGCTGGATCCTCTGCGCGTACAGCACCACCGCCGCACGCGTGGAGGTCAGCATCATCGACGAGAACACCGGGGCGCTGACCGGGACGATCAACACCCGACAGGCGTTGTACCCGTTCACGCACGGCGTGCGGACCCGACGCCCAAGCGCCGTGAGCGTCGCGCCCGGGCTGATCGTGCTGCTGTGCCAGACCGAGATCTCCGGGGTCGTGAAGGGCGTGTCGTTCGTCGGCTCGACGGACCGGGGCGCGTCGTGGACCGTGCTCGCCGAGTTCGAAGACGAGCCACAGCCCGGCGTGTCGCGCGTGAAGGAATGGTCGATGCGCCAGTGGTACACGCTGGAGCGATCGGAAGGCGTGCCGAACGAGATCTGGATCCCCGCCGTGGACTACCGATGGGCGTCCGGCCCGGCGTCGGGCTGGTCGGGCTTCCTGCTGCGCGCGACGCGCGCGAACCCCGGCGAGCGATGGGAGGTCGCCGTCGCGAAGATCCGCCAGCACGACCGCGTGGGCTTCACGGGCGGCGCGTTCCACGCGCACAGCATGGGGCTCGTCAGCGACGGCGAGGGCGGGATGATCGTGCTCGTGCCGGTGGGAGACACCATCGACGACAACGCGATCATCAAGGGTTCGCTGCCCCCGGGCGCCAACTGGGCAGATCCCGACGCGTGGTCGTGGGACGACGCGTGGCACGGCGCCCTGGGCGACCCCAACGCCGGCGCGACCGAGGGCCTCCAGGGCGTGGGCATGAGCGTCGGTCCCGAGGAAGGCACGCTGCTCATCGGCTCGGACACGCAGGCCGACGCGATCTACCTCGTCGATGCGCGCGCCC
The DNA here is from genome assembly GCA_019636675.1 of Phycisphaeraceae bacterium. Taxonomy (NCBI): domain Bacteria; kingdom Pseudomonadati; phylum Planctomycetota; class Phycisphaerae; order Phycisphaerales; family Phycisphaeraceae; species Phycisphaeraceae bacterium. The sequence continues at coordinate 319,850 of JAHBXC010000003.1, read as the reverse complement.
CCAAGGGTGAGCCGAAAGTCGTCTACAAGCCCCAGATGAGCGACGCGACCGGGCAGGAATGCTTCAGCATCGTCAACCCGCACCCCCACGCGCCCCAGACCGTCGGGTGGTTCGCCGCGACGCGTCCCAAGCTGGGCGTCGGGGGCGAGGGGGGCGCGGCCGGCGCGTATTCACGCGTGGTCTTCTCTCCCGATGCGCGCGCATGGACCGAGGTGATGTCCGCCGCCGCCGGTTCGGCGCTCCACGCGACGACCGTCGCGGCCAGCCAGAACAACCTCTATGTCGCCTCGCACATGGGCGCCCCGGGCAACATGGGCGTCAGCTCGCGCGCCACACCCCGGGCCCGAACCATGCGCGGCCTTCTTCTCAACGACGGCGGCGAGCAGCGAATCCTCGATTGGTATTGGCCCTTTCGCGGCACGGGCGTCACGCTCACCGAAGTCACCCACGACCTCGCCTCCCTCGGTGTCCCGAAGCAGCCCTCCTACGGCAAGGTGTTCCGCGCAGAGCGCCCCGCCGGCGCAGGCACCGTGATCCTCTACGGGCTGGCGTCGTCAGACCTGCCACCCGGGCCGGTCTCGGGGCGGGTCTGGATGTACAACCTCGCGCCGACGGGTAATTTCGTCGGCTTCGCCGACACCGGCGAGGGCGGCGCCGGCGCACTCAACCCCACGCTCGGGGGCGGCGCGACCTACCTCTCCGCGGGCCAGTGGCACGCCGTCGACCTCATGGGCGTGCGAAGCGCGCCCGGGCCGGTCAGTCTGCGCGTCCAGACCGCCACCCAGTCGCCCCTCGACATGCTCATCTGCGTGGACTCGCTCTCCACCAGCCACTCGCCGCCCGGCTACGCCCTCGCCGGGCACGGGGCCGTCGGCGCGCCCGAAACCCTCACCGCCTCGCGCTTCGACGCGAGCCACGCCGTCACCGTCTACCACGCCTTCCGCTCGCAAAGCCACGGCGTCGACACCCGCTGGCATATGCCCGTGCGGTTCCCTCTGCTCAGCGCCTACGCCGACAGGGACAACTACATCCTCGTCGAAGCCGAGATCTCCCACACTCCCGTCCTGCGCATGACCGTGGTCGAGGGAGGCAAACAGATCGGCTCGCCCGCCGAGCACACCGCCCGGTGGGCGCGCGACGAGCAGACGCTGCTCGCGCTCGCGTTCGACCGCGACGCAGGCGCCGTGGAGATCACCTTCTCGCACGCCGGCTCGACTCTCACCACGATGGGGGTCAGCAAGGGCGCCCCATTCACCACGCTCCTCCCACAGGAGCTGCGCCTCGCGTGGTTCGAGGGCATGCCCACCTTCCCCAGCGTCCAGTGCGCGCTCCGCGTGCTCGACGGCGTCGCGCACCCACAAAGCCAGCGCGAAGCGACGCTCTCCGGCGTCGACTGGATCCCCGCCGCGCAGACCGCCTGCAGCATCGACACCAACGGCGACGGCGTCATCAACTTCGCCGACCTGAACGCGGTCCTCACCGACTTCGGGCGTGCCGGAGAGGGTCTGCCCGGCGATGTGAACTGCGACGGCGCGGTGAACTTCGCCGATCTCAACGTGATCCTGAGCGCGTTCGGCAGCGCACCGTGACAGCCCGGACGACGCGCACGCGCGCCGAGGGCCTCACGCCCTGAGCGATGGGCTCTCCACCATCTTCACCTTCGAGATCGCCGCCGACGACGCCCTGCGCAGCGCGTCAAGCCCGCCGTCGCGCAACGCGCGGTCGAGCGCGTACCGCGTCGACGCGCCGTCGACGCCCACCGTCAGCACGCCCCTCGCCAGCGCGACGATCGAGGTGCGCGACAGCAGGTCGGGCGGGCACGCCGCCTCCCACGCGGCACACGCGCCGGCGAGACGCTTCGAGTCTCGCTGGTACCGGCGCGCCGTATCCGCCAGCGACGCCAGCGACAGGTCGCGCTGCGCGTAGACGCGCAGCGTGCGCAGCTTCCCCAGCGACGCGTCGGCGGCGCGGGCCTCGAGGTCGGGGTGGGATGAGCGGTCGGGCACGCTGAGATCCTACAGGCCCCCGCCCCGGCGCGGGCGCGGTAAAGCCCGGAGAGTTCAGCAAAGATTCTCGAGGAAACCCGCGATCCCGTGGTAGTCTGGTCCAGGGCAGGAGATCCGACCGCCTTTGCTCGAGGGAACATGCCGAGCCGCATCGTCATCGCGTTGATCAGCGCCGTCTGCGCCCCGACGATTCCGCCGGCGACGGCCCAGCCACTGCGCGCCGTCCTCTTCGACGGCGTGATCCAGGCGGATCGCGGCCTCACGGCGCGCTTCTCGCGCCCGCTCGCCACGCTCGACGACGCGGGCCTCCCTGTGGCATCGGACGACCCCCGCTTTACCGACCGGGGCGCGATCGCCGGCGCCGTCGCGTCGTTCGCGACGGTCGCTCCCCTGGGCAACTACTCGCGTCTCGCGGTCGGCCCCGCCGCCGACTCCTCGGGCTGGGTCCTCTGCGCCTACAACGGCGCGCTGAACCGCGTCGAGGTCAGCGCCATCGACCCCGCTTCCGGCGAGCTCACCGGCACGGTGATCGCGGCCCAGACCGACGAGCCATTCCAGAGCGGACCCACAGACACCCCCGGGACGGTCAGGCGATTCCCGAATGCCTTCAGCGCCGCTCCGGGGCTGCTCGTCGCGTTGTGTCAGTACAGCGTGTACGCCGACGACCCGGCGAATCCCGGGGAAATGGCCTACGTCAGCGCTGGCGTCTCGTTCGTCGTGTCGGTCGATTCGGGCGCAACATGGTCCGTCCTGCGCGATTACCCGAACGAGCCGCAGTACGGCCTGAAACGAGTGCGCGAGTGGGCCATGCGCCAGTGGTACACCCTCTCGCGCTCCGACGAGACGCCCAACGAGGTCTGGATCCCTGCGGTGGACTACCGCGCCAGCGGCGGCACGCCGGCGGGCTGGTCTGGCTTCCTCGTCCGCGCCGCGCGTGAGAGCCCCGACCACGACTGGTCGATCGAGGTCGCCAAAATCCGACAGCACGATCGCGAGGGGTTTCTCGGCGGCGCATTCCACGCGCACAGCATGGGCCTCGTGTCCGACGGCGAAGGCGGCATGATCGTCCTCGTTCCCGTCGGCGACACCATCGACGACAACGCCATCATCAAGGGATCGCTCGCCGCAAGGGCGGACTGGCGCAACCAGGCGAACTGGTCCTGGGACGACGCCTGGCACGGATCGCTCGGCGATCCCAACGCCGGGGCGACCGAGGGCCTGCAGGGCGTGGGGATGTGCGTCGGACCCGATGAGGGAACGCTGCTGATCGGCAGCGACACCCAGGCCGACGCCATCTATCTCGTCGACGCGCGCGCCGCCAAGGGCAGCCCGAGGGTCGCGTACAAACCCGCCAAAAGCGACGGCACAGGCCAGGAGTGCTTCACCATCGTGAACCCCCACCCGCACGCGCCAACGACCACGGGGTGGTTCGCGACGACGAGACCCAAGGCGGCGTGTGAGGGCGAGGGCGCATCGCCAGCAACCTACGCGCGCGTCGTCCACTCCCCCGACGGTCGGAACTGGGCCGAGATCATGTCCGCCGCCAACGGCTCGACGCTGTACGGCGCCTCGGTCGGAGCGAGCGACCGCCACGTCTTCGTCGCCTCAGCCCTCGGCGCGCCGGCGAACAACGGGCTGACACGACGCCGTATCCCCGCGGTGCGCACCTTCGAAGGGCTGGTGCTGAGCAACGGCGCGACGCGTCGGACGCTCGACGACTACACCCCGACTCCACGCGCCGGCGTGACCATCACCGACGAGACCGACTCGCTCGACGCGCTGGGCGTCGCGCCGCTGCCGGCGTTCGGACGCGTCTTCCGCGCGCAGCGCCCTGCGGGTCTCGGGGCGCTGCTGTTCACCGGCAACGCCACGCTGGCGTTGTCGCCGGGCCCGGTGTCGGGCCGCGTGTGGGTCTACAACCTCGCCGACGGGGGGAACTTCCTCACCTTCGCGGACATCGCGCCCGGCGGCGCAGGAGGCCTGACGCCGACCACCGGGGGCGGCGCGACATACTTCGCGAACAAGCAGTGGTTCCCCATCGACCTGCAGGGCGTCAAAGCAGAGGCCGGGCCCCTGAACCTGCGCATGCAGACCGCGAATTACACGCCCGTGGATGTGCTCGTGAGCGTGGATTCGATCAGCGACTCCGCGCTGCCGCCGCCCTTCCCGATCGACGGCCAGGACACACACGCAGCGCCGGAGACCCTGAGCGTGCGGGGCTTCGACGCCGCCGACGGCATGACCGTGTACCACGCGTTCCGCACGCAGCCCTACGGGGTCGATGTCCGATGGCGACCTCGCCTCGCGTACCCGGCGCTCGCGGCGTACCTCGACGCCGACAACTACATCCTCGTCGAGGCGCTGGTGTGCAGCGAGGCCTCGCTTCGCCTGACCGTCGTGGAAGACGGGGCGACCGTCGCGGCGCCGTTGTCGACGATCGCGCGGTGGTCGCGCGACGAGCAGGTCCTGCTCGGCCTCGCGTACGACCGGCACGGGGGATCTGTCGAACTCTCCTTCTCGCTCGCGGGCGGGCTCCTCACCACGCTCCGCATCGAGAAGGGATCGGCGTTCACGACGCTCGTTCCCGACGAGCTCCGCCTCGCGTGGTTCGACGGCTCGATCGTCTTTCCAACCGTGCACTGCGCCGTCGCGATCGCCGAAGGACGCACCGACGACGCGACGACCAGAGAGGGAGTCCTCTCCACCACCGGCTGGATCCCGGCGCGCAGGCCCGGCTGCTCGCCCGATGTCAACGCCGACGGAGCCGTGGACTTCGCCGACCTCAACGCGGTCCTCAGCGATTTCGGCCGTCTCGGAGATGATCTGCTCGGCGACGCGAACTGCGACGGGGCGGTCGACTTCGCGGACCTGAACGCGGTGCTGAGCGCGTACGGCTCGTCGATCTGAGCGGGTCCATCACCGCGCCCCGGCGAAGGCCTCCGTGGGCGCTTCGTTCGCGTAATCCTGCAACGCCGCGACCTGCCAGTCGCCGGCGCGCAGCGCCTCGATCGCCCGGACCGCGGCACGCGCGCCGCTGGCGGTCGTGATCATCGGCACGCCCATCCGCGTCGCCGTCGCGCGGATCTTGCCCTCGTCGGTGTTCCACCCGGTGCGCGTGGGCGTGTTGATGACCAGCTGGATCTCCCCGCTCTTCAGCAGGTCGAGCACGTTGGGCCGCGCGCCCTCCGCGATCTTCTTCAGCGCCTCGACCTTCACCGAATGCGAACGCAGGAACTCCGCGGTGCCCTTGGTGGTGTAGACGCCGAAGCCCATCGAACGCAGCGAGCGCGCCACCTCGACCACCAGCGGCTTGTCCTCCTCGCGCACCGACAGGAACACATTGCCCGCGATAGGCAGGTGCACGCCGGCGCCCATCTGCGCCTTCGCGAACGCGATGGGCAGCGAGCGGTCGATGCCCATCACCTCGCCCGTCGAGCGCATCTCGGGACCGAGCACCACATCCACGCCCGGGAACTTCGAGAACGGGAACACCGGCTCCTTCACCGAGTAGTACCCCGTGTCCGGGAGTTCTCGCGCGCCCTGCTCGCGCAGCGACAGCCCCAGCATCGCCTTGGCGGCCATCGAGGGCCACGACACGCCCTTCGCCTTGCTCACGAAGGGAGCGGTGCGCGACGCGCGCGGGTTCACCTCGAGCAGGTACACCTCGTCGTCCTTCACCGCCATCTGCGCGTTCATCAGCCCGCACACGCGCAACTCCTTCGCCAGCGCGCGGCTGATCTCGCGGATCCGCTTCACAACCGTCTTGTGCAGACCGAAGGGCGGCACCACGCAGGTGGAGTCGCCCGAGTGGATGCCCGCCTGCTCGATGTGCTCCATCACGCCGCAGACCAGCGCCTGGCCTTCCGACGACTTGCCCGATGGGTCATAGTCCGCGACGACATCGACATCGACCTCCGTCGCGCCGTCGAGGAACTTGTCGATCAGCACCGGCGCGTCGGACAGGTCCGACACATCGACGGCGCGCGTCATGTACGAGCGCAGCGCGCGCTCGTCCGAGCAGATCTCCATCCCGCGCCCGCCCAGGACATACGACGGGCGCACGAGCACCGGGTAGCCGATGCGACCGGCGATCTCCGCCGCTTCCTCGAGCGCGTACGCGATGCCCGACGCCGGGCGCTGCAGCGAGAGCTTGTCGAGCAGCGCGTCGAACCGCTTGCGGTCCTCCGCCAGGTCGATCGAATCGAGCGATGTCCCGATCAGCGGCGCCCCGGCCTTCACCAGCCCGTGCGCCAGGTTCAGGGGCGTCTGCCCGCCGAACTGCACGATCACGCCCTTCACCGGGCCCTCGCTGCCCGTCGCGGCCTTGCCCTTGCCGCGGTTCAGACGCTCGACGACATTCAGCACATCCTCCAGCGTCAGCGGCTCGAAGAAGAGCAGGTCGCTCGTGTCGTAGTCCGTCGACACCGTCTCGGGGTTCGAGTTGATCATCACCGACTCGAAGCCCATCTCGCGCGCCGCGAACGCGGCGTGCACGCAGCAATAGTCGAACTCGATCCCCTGCCCGATGCGGTTGGGCCCGCCACCCAGGATGATCACCTTCTCGCGATCGGTCAGGCGGATCTCGTCCTCGGGCGCGATCTCGGTCACGCGCCCGCTCTCGTCGACATGCTTCCGACCCGTCTCGTAGGTCGAGTAGAAGTAGGGCGTGACCGCCTCGAACTCCGCGGCGCAGGTGTCGACGAGTTTGTAGACCGGCGTGACGCCCTGCCCCTCGCGGTGCGCGCGCACCTTCAGGATCGTCTCGGCGCTGATCTTCCCGAAATACAGGTTCGCGAGCTGCGCATCGGAATACCCGAGACGCTTGGCCTCGACCAGCGTCTCGCGCGGCAGCGCGTCGATCGTCTCGTGTTTCGTCAGCTCGTCCTCGAAGTCCACCAGCTGCTTGAACTGGTCGAGGAACCACGGGTCGATGTTGGTCAGCTCGTGGACGCGCTCGATGCCCCAGCCCATCTTGAGCGCGTAGCGGACATAGTACAGGCGCCCCTGCGAGGGGATGCTCAGCTTGCGCGTGAGCTTCTCGTCCTCGATGGGCCACTGCATCGGCTCGCCGTCGGAGTTGCGGATGCGGTCGCGCTCGCGCTCCCCGGTGATCTTCGTCATGAACCACTGGTCGTTGCGGTCGAGCCCGAAGCCGAAGCGCTTGACCTCCATCGAGCGGATCGCCTTCTGCAGCGCCTCCTTGAAGGTGCGCCCGATCGCCATCGCCTCGCCGACCGACTTCATCTGCGTCGTCAGCGTCTGGTCCGCCTCGGGGAACTTCTCGAAGGTCCAGCGGGGCATCTTCACCACGCAGTAGTCGATCGCCGGCTCGAAGCACGCGCTCGTCGTGCCCGTCACATCGTTGCGCAATTCGTCCAGCGTGTAGCCCACCGCCAGTTTGGCGGCGATCTTCGCGATCGGGAAGCCCGTCGCCTTGCTCGCCAGGGCCGACGAGCGCGACACGCGCGGGTTCATCTCGACGACGAGCATCTCGCCGTCGTCGGGGTTGACGCAGAACTGGACGTTGCTGCCCCCGGTCTCGACGCCCACGGCGCGCATGATCGCGAACGCCGCGTCGCGCATCCGCTGGTATTCCTTGTCCGTCAGCGTCATGATCGGCGCGACGGTGATGGAGTCGCCGGTGTGGACGCCCATCGCGTCGATGTTCTCGATGCCGCAGACGATGATGCAGTTGTCGTGGCGGTCGCGGACGACCTCGAGCTCGTATTCCTTCCACCCGATGACGGACTGGTCGATCTGCACCTGCCCGATCATCGAGGCGCGCAGGCCGCGCGAGACGATGTCCTCGAACTCCTCGCGGTTGTAGGCGATGCCGCCTCCGGCGCCGCCCAGCGTGAAGGCGGGGCGGATGATCGCCGGGAGGCCGATCTCGTCGAGGAACTCGACCGCGTCCTCCATCGTGGTGACGGATTTGGCTTTGGGGAGTTTGAGCCCGATCGCCTCGCAGATCTTGCGGAACTCGTCGCGGTCTTCGGCGCGATGGATGATGCGCCGGTCGGCGCCGATCATCTCGACGCCCAGCTCGGTGAGCGCGCCCGAATCCCACAGGTTGCACGCGACATTGAGGGCCGTCTGCCCGCCCAGCGTGGGGAGGATCGCGTCGATGGGCGTGCCCAGGTCGCGCTCCTTCTCGATGATCTTGCGCACCGCCTCGGGCGTGATGGGCTCGATGTAGGTGCGATCCGAGAAGGCCGGATCGGTCATGATCGTCGCGGGGTTGGAGTTGACGAGGACGACGCGGTAGCCCTCCTGCTTGAGGGACTTGCACGCCTGGACGCCCGAGTAGTCGAACTCGCACCCCTGCCCGATGACGATGGGCCCCGAGCCGAGGATGAGGATGGTGCGCAGGTCGGTGCGTTTGGGCATCGTCGTGGTTGCTCCGAGGGTGCGGGGCTGGGGGGCGGGCCGGGGGCGGCTGCGGGAAAGCGCCGGGCGCGTCAGAAAACCGCGTCCGTGCGTCGTGGGATGGGCGGCAGTGCCGCGGGCCCGGGGCAGATGAGGGCTTAGAACAGAGAATAGGCGGGGTGGGGGTGAGGCGAGCGGCGGGCACACTCCCCATCACCCGTTCTCCCACCCCCTCTCTCCCCTCCGCCCCCTCTGTGTCCTCCGCGGTGAACTCTCTTCCCGGTCTCGCCGCGGAATCAGGTACGCTCGACGACAACCTTGCTCTTCCTCGACTGGACCATCCTGACAGCGATCGGCGGCCTCGGCTTGCTGGTGCTCCTCCTCGGCCTGCGCGGCAGGCGCGTCGACGCGCTGCCGCGGTGCCGCAAGCGACGCTGCCGCTACGACCTGACCTCGTTCCTGGGCGAGACGCACCCGGGTCGGGCGTACCCGATCACCTGCCCCGAGTGCGGGCGCGTGGCGGCGGGCGAGCGCGCCGTGCGCTGGGGCAGACGGCGCGCGCGGCGGTGGGTGGTGGGGATCGGCGCGCTGCTGCTCGCGCTGACGGGCGCTGTGGCCGGCGTGGAGGTCTACACGCGCACACAGAGTGTCAACACGATCACCTGGCTGCCCCTGTTCATGCTGCTGGACCGCGCGCCGAAGGACACGCAAGCGAACGCCTATGTGCACCAGATCGAATTGCTCCGCCGCGCGGACGCCGGCGAGATCGACGCGAGCGGCGCGGCACGCGTGGTCCGGCGCATCCTCGCGTGGCAGAAGGATGAGTCGGTGGAATGGGGCTTTGTCGGCGATGTGTTCGCCGCGCTCGCGGCGCAGGAGCTCGTGCCCGAGTCGGAGGTTCGCGAGTTCTGGAACAACATCCTGCTGATAACGGCGCGTGTGCGCGAAGAGGTCGAAGAGGGGGATCCGATCCCGGTCGAGGTCGCTGCGGATTGGAGAGGACACGGGCAGCCGCCTTACTACCACTCGCTTTCGCAGGCTTACGGCACGCTTCGCCTGCGGCCAGACGACACGAAAGTGTTGCCGGATCTCTCGATCTTTCGTTTCTATATCATCGCGAATTCAACACTCGACGCGATCGACGAAGGCCGGACAGTGCCGGTCTGGCGGCCGACATTCGGCGCACGGTCGGTGGCGCTCTCCTCGCCGTTCAGCAGTGAACAGACGCACATCACGCTGAGAAGGCAGGTTCCGTCTGGCAGCGATGTCGCCGGAGGCGCGGTGTCACTCCTCCGGGCCGGCGCCGCGGGGAGCGAGCGCACATTCGTGCTGCGAGGCCGGTTTGATGTGGGCGATTCGGTGCGCCCGGGGCGCAGGCCACCTCTCCCGGTCCTGACGGACAAAGGCCTGCGCCGTGTGTGGGAGCACGAATCCACGCACACCGTTCGGTTTGTGCCTCGCGACCACTACCGCCGCGTGCAGGGATTCGCGACCATGGCCAATGAAGTCCGTGCCGTGCCCAGCGTTGAACTGACGATTGCGCCTGATCTTGAAGGAATGGGCCCGGCTCAGGCGCCAGCCGCGTTCAACAACTCGGCGACGCCGATGATGGGATACCTCTGGCTGGATGAGATCGCGCCGCAGCAGGGCTTCGCGGCAGAGATGTTTCTCCGGATCGGCGACGAAGAGATTCCTCTCGGTCGTCACATTCTGAGACGATCTCTCCCCTATCTCGGGTCAGCAATCCATGTGTCGTCGCTGTTCGTCGATCGGATCCGGGCATCGACGGATGATTCGTACCTCGTGCTCCGCTGCGATGAAGAGGCGGTGCGCCGTTCGGTTGACCTTCACTCGTGGGACGGTGAGATCGTTCTGCGGCTTGAGATCGTGGATTTGCTGCAGCGCCGCCACTGGACCCCGTAAGCGGGTGAGCTTCCTGGGTCGAACGGGGCGCAGGTCGGCGGATGCGCCACCCCCTCGTCCCCCATGGGAGAAGGCAGGGGTGAGGGGGGGCGGAGAGTGACGAGGCGTCGAAGACCCTCCCCCCGCCCCCTCCCGCGAGCGAGAGGGGGGAAATCACACCACAGTCAGCGGTCGTGGCACGGCTGCGCCGTACCACGCCACCCCTCTGGGTGTTCACCCGCCTCTCCCCTCCGCGTCCTCCGCGAACTCCGCGGTGAATCTCTTCTCTTACAACCCCTGTTCGCTCGGCAGCGGGCGCATCATGGGGAAGAGGAGCACATCGCGGATGGAGCGGTTGTTCGTGAGCAGCATGACGAGGCGGTCGACGCCGACGCCCAGGCCGCCGGCGGGGGGCATGCCGACCTTGAGGGCCTCGACGAAGTCCGCGTCGTAGGTGCGGAAGGTGGATTCCTCGTCGTCGATGCCGGCGAGCTGCTCGCGGAACTTCTGCTCCTGGATGTCGGGGTCGTTGAGCTCGGTGTAGGCGTTGGCGCACTCCATGCCGCCGATGAAGAGCTCGAAGCGCTCGGCGATGCTGGGGTCGCTGGCCTTGGGTCGCGTGAGGGGGCAGAGGGGCGCCGGGTAGTCCATCACGAAGGTGGGGACGGTGGGGTCGATGGATTCCTCGGCCTTGTCGAAGAGGGCGTTGATGAGGAGCTCGTGCGCGAGCTTGTCGGCGTTGGGGACATGCTGCGCCTTCGCCTGCGCGCGAACCTTGGCCTCGTCGGACATGGGGAAGCCGTAGGCGCGCTGGAAGAGCTCGCCGTAGGTGACGCGCGCGAAGGGCCTGCTGTAGTCGATGGTGATCGTGTCGAAGGGGAGGCGCAGGTCGGGGGGGTTGTCGGTGTTGGAAGGAGACCCCTCGCCCTGCATCCCGGTGCGGAATTCCGCCGCGACGCGTGCGAGGTCGCGCACCAGCGCCTCCGTGAGGTCCATCATGCGTTCGTAGTTGCCGAAGGCCTCGTAGACCTCGACCATCGAGAACTCGGGGTTGTGGGATCGGTCCATGCCCTCGTTGCGGAAGTTGCGCGCGACCTCGTAGACCCTGGGCATGCCTCCCACGAGCAGTCGCTTGAGGTACAACTCCGGCGCGATGCGCAGGAAGAGGGGGATGTCGAGCGCGTTGAGGTGCGTGGTGAACGGGCGGGCCGCGGCCCCTCCCGCGAGGGTCTGGAGCACGGGCGTATCGACCTCGAGGAACCCGCGCTCGTCCCAGAAGCGGCGGAGGCGCGAGACCAGCAGCGAGCGCAACTGGAACACGCGCATCGTCTCGGGGTTGGTGTACAGGTCGACATAGCGCTTGCGGTATCGCTGCTCGGGGTCCTGCAGCCCGGCGCGCTTCTCGGGGGGCAGCGCGAGGGACTTGCACGCGATGTCGAGGTCGCTGGCCCAGATGGTGACCTCGCCTGCTTTGGTCTTCATCAGGGGGCCGGTGGCGACGACGATGTCGCCCAGGTCGAGCAGTTTGGCGATGTTGAAGCCGCGTTCGGCGCAGTCGCGCTTCGAGACGGCGATCTGCAGGTCGGTGGAGCCCTCGGAGCCCGTGGTGTGGTCGCGGAGCTGCATCCAGACGAGCTTGCCGTTGTCGCGATGGAGGACGACGCGCCCGGCGACGCGCACGACGGGGCGGGTATCGCGGAAGCCCTCGTTCTTGCTGTTGGCCTGGTGGTCGGCGTCGGCCTTCTCGTTGTAGAGGAGGCGCGCGTCGGCGAGGGCCAGGAGCCCGTCGACGCGATGCCCGTAGGGATCGGCGCCGAGGTCGCGGATGGCGTCGCGGTTCTTGCGGCGTTGGAGTTCGAGTTCGTGCAGCGAGGGTTCGTCGGGCATAGGGGCGATGGTAGGGTCGGGTCGTTCGGGGCGTGGAGGCGATGGCGCACGACAACGCCCGGCGTGGGCCGGGCGTTGTCAATCGGAAAGGGGATGGAACGAGGACGGGGTGTGTGTCGGCGATCAGCGCCCGGCGTGAGAGTGGCCGTTGGCGCCCGAGGCTCCGGAGGAGCGGGGCTTGGCGCGAAGTCGGCCGCTGGCGGTGAAAACGGGGTCCTGCGACGACCTGGTCGGCTTGGTGTGCGCCTCGTCGAACTCTTCGTCGGCGGGTCGCGCCCCTGCCGCGGCGCGGCTGAAGCGCTCTTCGCGCAGGTTGCTGCTCGACGACAGGCGCGAGGTCGAGACGGTCCCGGCGCCGGGCGCGTGCCCGTTGGTCACGGCGCGTGCGCCGGGGGTGGAGCCGTTGGCGCTGGCGCCGTCGCAGTGCTTGACGCACATGGCGGTGGTGGTGTCGCGCGTGATGAGGTCTGCGAGGGTGGTGTCGCGGAAGACCTGCTCGGCGGCGCGGATCGCGCGGTCCATCGTCTCGTGGAGGGGGCAGAGCCCGTCGCGCTGGTCGCCGGTGGGGCATGCGCGGATGCGGCTGATGACGCCCATCGCGTCGATGATGTCGTGGAGGTTGATCTCCCTGGGGTCACGCGCCAGGCGGTACCCGCCGCCGACGCCGCGACGCCCCTGGACGACCTTGGCCGACGCCAGCTGTTGGAGCACCTTCGAGAGATAGTCCGGCGGGACGGTCGTCGCTTCGGCGAGCGCGCTCGCGGTGACGAACTCGCCGGGCTGGCGGGCGAGGCACGCGACCGCGCGTAGGGCGTATTCGCAGGTTTGAGAAAGCATTCGGGCCTCCAGTGCCGGCGAGCGCGACCCTCGTCAACGGAAGAGGGACCGCCGGGTGGTGTCTGTTGGAAGGGTGGGTTCGCCGGGCCCGCCGGCCTAGATTCGGATGGGGAGAGGGGTTTGTCCGCACTGGTCGGGCCGGGCGGGTGAGGGTCCGATAGGATGGGCGCGTGGACCCCGACGACCATGTCTGCCTGTGCTTCCGCGTGTCGCTGCGGAAAATCCGGGCGTACCTCGAGCGCGAGGACCCGCCGGTCGCGTCGCTGATCAGCGACTGCCTGGGCGCCGGAACCGGCTGCCGCTGGTGCGTGCCCTTTCTGCAGGAACTCCATCGGCAACATCAATCCGGGCAGGGGCTTGGGCCCGACGGTGAGCCGGACCTGAGGGTGTCGCCAGAGGCCTACACCAAGGCGCGCGCGTCGTACCGGGCGACGGGCGTACGGGTGACGATCGGTGATTCCGACGCGCCCGAGTCGCGCTCGTAAAAACACCGGTTCACGGGAAAACGCGCGGAAAATGCCCGATTTCAGCGGGCCGCGCGGTATGGTGTCTTGGTACAGAGAATGTGGAGGCGATCGCCCATCGGGCCGATGTTGCCTCCTCGCGTCGGGCTGCACACCCGGCGCGAGATCAGGGATTCCGTCAGTTCCATCACGCGGCGCGTGGGCACGCGCGCCGCGGCACAGAGGAGGTTACGAGAGATGATGAAGACCATCGGTCTTTGCACTGTCGCGTCGCTCGCGCTGAGCGTCAGCGCCAATGCCGCGATCCTGTCCGCCAACTTCGGTCTGAGCGGCGCGCAGGAGGTTCCGGCGAACGGCTCCGGCGCGCTGGGCATCGGAGCGATTGATTACGACACCACCAGCGACACCTTCGACATCACGCTCTTTGTCGTGGGCATCCCCCTCGCCGAGCTGCGCCCCGTCGGGCCCAACGGCACGCCCGTCCACATCCACCTCGCACCGGCCGGGAGCAACGGCCCGATCGTCATCGACCTCGGGTTCCTCGCGTCCTTCCAGCAGGACGGCCTGGGCATCTCGCTTACCGCGATGGGCGTGACGGCGGGCGGGACCTACGGCGGCGTGAGCAGCGACCCGGCGACCGTCATCCAGGCGTTCATCGACGGCAACCTGTATGTGAACATCCACACCAACACCTTCCCGGGCGGCGAGATCCGCGGGCAGATCCCGCGCCTGCCGATCCCCACGCCGGCGACCGCGACCCTCATGGGCATCGCGGGCCTCGTGGCCGCGAAGCGCCGTCGCTGAGCAGCGATCGACGATCAACATCCCGATCCACCACGACCCCCGACGCAACGAGCGCCGGGGGTTGTTGTTTGATGGGGCGTCGCCCGTCGCGGCGAAAGCCCGTCGGGAGAGAGCCGGTCGCGGGGCCCCTACCCTCCCCTCCACCTCCTGATTGAAGGAATGCCGCATGTTCCAGTCCGTCCGAGTCGCCGCGTCCGCCCCTGAGTCCGCCGACGCGCTCGTCGTAGGCGTGTTCAAACCGGCGAACGCCGGCGCGAAGAGCAAGCAGGCGCCCAAGCCCGCCCTCGACGACTCGACGGCGAGAAAGCTCGACGACGCGACGCGCGCCGCGATCGACGCGGCGTTGCAGCGGGCCGAATCCACCGGCGACGCGGGGCAGGTCATCGAGGCGTTCCCGTCCTACGAGGGCGCCAGGCGCAAGGGCGTCCACGCCGCTCGCGTCTTCGTGCTCGGGCTGGGCGAGCCGACGAAGCTCGACGCCGAGGCGATGCGCTCGGCGGCGGCCGGGGTGGGCAAGCGCCTCGCCGGGGCCAGATGCGCAAAGGCCCACTTCGAGCTGCACCACGCCCTCAGCGCCGAGGGCGTGACGCTCAAGGCGGACAAGGCCGGGCAGTGCGTGGGAGAGGCCATCGGCCTGCTCGGCTTCACCTTCGACCACTACCGTGGGACGGTGAACAACAAGAAGGAGCGCGTGGGCATCTCGCTGTCGTCGTCGCTGGCGACCTTCACCAAGGGCATGTCGCGCGGCGTCGACCTCGCGGAATCCGCGAACTTCTCGCGGTTCCTGTCGAACACGCCCCCCAACGTCGCGACCCCGGCGTGGATGGCCGATCAGTGCCGCGACATGGCGAAGAAGGTCAAGGGCCTGACCGTGAAGGTCATGCAGGGCGCGACGCTGGAGCGCGAGCGCCTGATGGGGCTCGTGACGGTCGGGCAGGCGTCGATCAACAAGCCCTGCATGATCCGCATCGAGTACACGCCGGCGAAGCCGAAGAAGGGCGCCAGGCCCCTGGTGCTCATCGGCAAGACGCTCACCTACGACACGGGCGGGCTCTCGCTCAAGATCAGCAACGGGATGCGCGGCATGAAGGGCGACAAGGACGGCGGGTGCGCCGTCATCGGCGCGATGCACGCGATCGCCACCGTCGTCAAGCCCGATTTCCCGGTCGTCGCGCTGCTCGCGGCCGCCGAGAACAGCGTCAACGAGAACGCCTATCGCCCCGACGACTGCATGACCTTCCGCAACGGGGTGACGGTCGAGGTCACGAACACCGACGCCGAGGGTCGCCTCGTGCTGGCCGACGCGCTGTGCTGGGCGTGCGAGAAGGAGGACCCGCGCGCGATCATCGACCTGGCGACGCTGACCGGGGGCGTCATCACGGCGCTGGGGTCGACCTTCGCCGGCATGTGGTGCGACGACGACAAATTGCGCGGCGCCGTCGAGTGCGCGTCGGCGTCGGCGGGCGAGCGCGTCTGGCGCCTGCCCCTGCACAAGGAATATCGCGACCTGATGAAGTCGAGCATCGCCGACATCGTCAACAGCGCCCCGGTGCGCGACGCCCACCCCATCCAGGGCGCGGCGTTCCTGTCGTACTTCGTGACCGAGGGCACGCCCTGGTGCCACCTCGACGTCGCCGGCGTCCATCGCGTGACCGGCGAGTCCGGGCCCTACGCCAAGGACACCCCCACCGGCTTCGGCGTGCGCCTGCTGGCCGAGCTCTGCGACGCGATGTGACGCGCGAGCCGGCGCAGCGGGCCGGGATCGCGGACAGCGGGGTTTTCGGACGCCGGGATGTGACGCCTGGGCGGGCCTGCGCGGTCTTGGCGACTGCGTGGGGCGAACCGGCTGCGCGTCGCGGGCAGACCCTGTATCGGTCCGCGCGGTGCGCCGATGACTTCCCGGTCATTCGTCGCGCCCTGCGCTTCACCGGAGAGTCGCCCAGAGATGGACAAGGCATCAGTCATCGGAACGGTGCTCGGAGTGCTGTGCCTGCTCGTGGTCGGCTACAAGGCCTCCCACGGCGACTGGATGATGTTCTATTCCGACAAGGGCTTCATCATGGTGTTCGGGGGCACCATCTCCGTCATCTTCATGGCGATGCCCATGTCGAAGATCAAGCAGATCGGGGGCTACTGCAAGAAGTTCTTCTTCTACAAGTCCCAGTCCCCCACCGAGGTCGTGAAGCTGATGGGCGAGCTGGGCGAGAAGGCCCGGCGCGACGGCATCCTGTCCCTCGAGTCCGAGGTCGAGAAGCTCGACGACGAGTTCCTCAAGTCGGGCCTGAAGATGGCGATCGACGGCGTCGACCCCGACAACATCGAGATGACCATGCGCATGGAGGTGATGGCGATGCAGGACCGCCACGCCGCCGGCAAGAAGTTCTTCGACCTGATCAAGGTGTTCGGCCCCGGCTGGGGCCTGGCGGCGACGCTGGTCGGTCAGATCGGCATGTTCGCGAACCTGGGCGGCTCGATCGAGATCATGGGCAAGATGCTCGCGGTGTCGGTCGTGGCGACGATGTACGCGACGATCATCGCGAACGCGGTCGCCGGGCCCATGGGCGACAAGCTCGCCCTGCGCAGCGCCGAAGAGATCCTCTGCCGCGAGATGGTGCTGCAGGGCCTGCTCTCGATCCAGGCGGGCGACAACCCGCGCGTCACGCTCGACCGCATGGTGGCGTTCATCCCGCAGTCCGGGCGCTCGGGCCTCCAGCAGGCGGCGTGATCCCGGCTCCCTCCCTCCCTTCTTCCTTCAGGTAAGCGACCAGCGCCATGGCCGACGAGAAGAAAAAAGGCGAGCACGGCGACGAGCACGGCGAGGGCGGCCACAAGAAGAAAAAGCACAAGTCCCACGGGCACGGGGGCGGGCACAAGGGCCACCACGAAGAGGGCGCGCCCGAGTGGCTGATCTCCTTCGCCGACAACGTGACCCTCATGATGGGCTTCTTCGTGATCATGCTCGCGATGAACATGAACCCGCCCGACAGCGGCGCGAAGAGCGAGGGCCCCGCGTCCGGCGGCGCCGCCGGAACGCCCCACCCCGGCTTCCTCGACGCGGCGATCGCCATCCGCCAGGGCTTCAACAACCCCGTCAGCATGTCCTCGAGCGACCCCAACGACCAGGCCCTCATCCAGCGCATCAAGAAGCGCCAGCAGGACTCGGGGACCGGGCGGCGCACCGGCGTGCAGGGCAACGAGGACGAGGTCCAGATGATCCGTCCCAACGACTACTACACCGTGGGAGGCGTGGTCCCCTTCAACCAGGGCTCCACCTCGCTCACGCTGGCGACACGCCAGGCGACGCGCACCATCGCCAACAACCTGCAGGGGCGGAACTTCATCATCGAGATCCGCGGCCACGCCAGCGCGATCGAGGCGCGACGCGACGCGAAGACCGCCTACGACATCTCCTACCGGCGCGCCGTCGCGGTCGCCGAGGCGCTCAACGCCAACGGCATCCCCTGGGCGCGGATGCGCATCGTCGGCGCTGGGGACTTCGACCGCAACACCGCCATCGCGTACGACGCCGCCGCCCACCTGACAAACCAGCGCGTCGAGATCATGGTCACGCGCGAGGTCCTTCCCCAGGACCCGCACCTCGACGAGCCGGCGACCCTGCCCGAGCGCACCGAGCCGGTCACGCTGACGACCGACGACGAGCCGATCGGCTGATCGCCCTCAGAGCGTGTGCGCCGGGGGCGGCGTGTCGTCGTTGATCTTGCCCCGCTTCACCTCGCCCTCGGGGTCCGAGAGGGTGAACAGCACCGTCTCGTCGCCGATGCGCGCCTGGAGGCGCACCGGGCGCCCCCACAGCGTGCGCAGGTGGCGCAGCGTCTCGACCGCCTTGGCGCCCTCGACCTCGAGCCCCGTCCAGCGATGCGCGAGGTACAGCTCGCCGCGGTTCAGGTAGTTCGCGTCGACGACGTAGATGAACGGCTGGCCGGCGTTGGTGAGCTGGTTGAGCAGGGCGCGCTTCACCTCGCCGAAGTCGCGGCTGACGCGTCGCATCTTGCCCGTCTGGGGGTCGGGGCGGTGCATGAACATGCGGTGCTCGTCGACGAACTCCTCGGTCAGGAACTCGTCGATGAAGCTCACGTCGTTGTAGACGCGGCGCACCTCGAAGATCTTGTCGCGCCCCTTCATCGAGCGGTCGTCGTGCCCAAGTCGCGCGCCGAGGCCCTCGAGCGATTCCCACGACGCGCCGTGCTGGCCCGTGTCCCAGCGGCGCTCGATGTCGCGGAAGAGCTCGAGCCCGATCTTGTAGGGGTTGAAGCCCCCGGGTGGCTGGTGCACGACGCCGGAGTGCTGGTCGGCGTACTGCACGATCTCGGCGTCGGTGGCGAAGTGGCGCGTCATGAGCTTGCTGTGCCAGTACGACGCCCATCCCTCGTTCATGATCTTGGTCATGCCCTGGGGGGCGAAGTAGTAGGCCTCGTCGCGCACGATGCTGAGGATGTCCTGCTGCCAGCCCTCGAGCGGGGCGTGCCGGATGAGGAACTGGAGCACGTCGCGCGTGGGCTCGGCGGGGAACTTCCGGCGCGAGTCCTCGCGCTGCTTCATCTTCTCGGCGCGCTGACGCTCCATCTCGTCGCGTGGGTTGATGAAGGGGTCCATGTAGGGCTTCGCCGGGAACTTGTCGGGGGCGAAGGGGTCGTCGCGCTCGGGCGGGGCGTCGTGGTCGTGGCGGCGCGCCGGGGCGCGCGGGTCCTCGCGCCGGACGAACATCGAGTGCGGGTCGATGAGGTGCTCGATGGAGAGGCACGCGTCGAGGAAGCGCTCGACCGTCTCGGCGCCCTGGCGCTCGATGTGGCGGCGCACGCGCGTCGCGTGGTTGGCCATCTGGTCGATCATCTTGCGGTCGGTGCGCGCGAACCAGGCGTTGTTCTTGAAGAAGTCGGCGTGGCCGTAGACGTGTGCCATCACGAGCTTCTGGTCGACGACGGCGTTGGATTCCTGGAGGTACGCGTAGCAGGGGTCGTTGTTGATGACCATCTCGTAGATGCGCCCGAGCCCGTAGGCGTCGCGCTTCGAGAGCTTCTCGTACTCCATGCCCCAGCGCCAGTGGGGGTATCGCGTGGGGAAGCCCCCGTACGCCGCCAGCTGGTTCATCGTGACGAAGTCGACGACCTCGAAGACGACCTCGAAGAAGTCGAGCCCGTACTCGACCGCCTTGGCCTTGATGGCGCGCATGTGGTCGAGGAGCTCGGGGGGCAGGTCGGTGTTGGTTCTGGCGGGCATGGGTCGGCCTCCGGCGGACCTCGTCGGGCGCGACGCGCGACGGCGCGTCACGCTCAGGATCGGCTCAATCGCCCCTGGCGGGCGAGACTGGCGCGTCGTAGACGATCGTGGCGTTGCCGGCGGTGACGAGGATCCTCCCGTCGATCGCGGCGATGACGCTGGGGGCGACGCCCAGCGCGATGCGCTGCGAGCCCTGCAGGGCCGCCGTCGACGAGCTGAACCGGCGCACGCGATAGACGTTGAGCTGGCCCTGCGAGTCGCTGGGCTGGATGTCGACGGCGAGGAGCCCGGCGTCGACGAAGGCGGTCTGGACGGTCGTGTCGCCCCCGAGGGCGGCGTCGCGCCC